>JADFHG010000049.1 GCA_022567365.1 Planctomycetota bacterium
CCGAATCCGTAGAGCGCGCCGAAGACCGCGAGACCGTCGGCATCGACGCCTTTTCTTTCCGTCGCCTTGAGCCACTCGTTGTATGCGTCCGCCGAGTCGGTGGCCGGATCGACGTTGCCCGAGCCGTCGTCCATCGGCAGCCGATAGCCGACCGTTGCTCGTATCAGGTCGCGGCGCTCGGTGTCCGTCAGATCGCGGACCGTCCAGTCGGAATCGCTGATCGTGACCGGGTGCCAGCCGGAAGGGTCGCTCGATTCCGTGTAGGCGCGGACAGATTCACCCAGCCCCTCCGATGGAAACGCCGTCCGCCAATTGCAATACTTCACCGCGCCGTACCACGTGACTCCGACGACGGGGTGCGCGCCGAACCCCGTCTCGACGACGTATTGCACGCCGTCGAAGTCGGTACGACCGATCGACGAATCGAGCATGAGCATCGTGATCGTCGCCGACGGTGCGTCGGTGCCCTGCGATCCCGTCTCCATGTCGCCTATGTACACGTCGCCGGAATCGGTGTCGTGATACATGAACTGCCCGCGGGCGTTGGACGGGTTGGCCAGGGCGTCGTTCAGAAACGTCACGAACTGGTCATTCGTGACTTCACTGTCGCTCACCCAGAAATCGTGCGTCGGACCATCCCGCTGGGAATGGTCGCCGGCCACGAACACGAGACTTCCCGGAGGCGTGGGAGAGACCAGCAGCTCATCCACCTCGTCGCTCAGCACGAGGGGCAGTTGCACGCAACCGGGGCAATCGGGGCAGGCCGCGCAATCGGCCCCGTTCGATGGGGGAACGAGCTGCGGCGTGACGCCTTCGACCGCGAGCCAATCCGTGCTAATCGAGATGTCGATATCGTCCAGCGTATACGCGCCGTCGTTCACCAGGACGAGCGTCGCAGTGACGAACGGCGGGCTGCCGACCGCATCGAACACGTACGGACCCATGACGGGTCCGGTCGCCCGGATCTGATCGATGTCCTGAATGACCGAGAGACCAACCGGTTCGATGCTCTGTGCAACACGAAAGCCCAGGAACGCAAACGCCCCGTCCGCGGGCAACGGATCGCGCGTTGCGTTCTCGAGTTCATCCAGATCCGTGGACAACCCGAAGTGTCCCCCGCGGCTGAACCCTTGCGTCGTCGCGCCGTCATTGTCGCGTTCATGGACCCATTCAGCCACGTTGCCCGTAAGATCGTAGACGCCGTAACCGTTCTCGGTGTTTAGGGTCAGCGTCTCGCCGTCGTCGAGGAGGTTTACCCCGTCGAAGAAACCGACCGGTGTCGGACCCGTTTCCTCGAAGGGATCGCCGCTGGCCAGGAAGTTGGCGTCGACCGGCGTGATTTCATCGCGACCAAAACCGTAGATCGCGCCGAAGACCGGACCGTCGTCATCGTCCGCCATTCGCGACGCCGTTTTGTACCATTCGTTGAACGGGTCCGCCGTCGCGGCGCCATTGTCCATTGGAAGCCGAAACCCGCTCACCTCGGTAGCGATGACCGCGGGATCCAAGCTTATCGGCGCCCAATCCTCTGCCGCCGGACCTTCGGTATAGACCCGCGCCGATTCCGGCATCTTCTGGATCAAGGTCATCCAGTTGCAGAACTTCGCCGCACCGTACCAGCTCACGCCGACGACGGGATGCTCATCGAATCCCTTGACGACCACGTATGTGTCGTCGACGAGTTCGGCGGCGGCGCCCTTGGACGGGTCGAAGATCATCGTCCCGTCTCCACTGAGCGTCACAAGCCCGGTCTCTGAATCAAACGCGAGGTATTGCCCCAACGGGTCGCCCGGGTCGTTGTTCGCGCGGGCATTATTGAGAAACCGTACGTACTGTCGGTTGGTGACCTCGAAGCGGCCCATTCGAAACGTGTGTGTCGGACCGTCCTGCTGGAGATCGTCCCCAGCCGCCAGCACCATCGGCAACGCGAACGCCTCGCCGCCGATTTCGAGCCGAATGATCCGCTCGCTCGGCGAAACGTCCGCGTTGAGTCGTTCGAATGTTATGGTCGCCGAATAGAGACCCGGTTCCAGCGTGTCGACGGCGCCCGTCAACGTAATCGGTACGTCGATGATGGCGCCGGGCTCGATGAACTGGAGTTCGGATTCGAACGGCACGTCGAGCCAGTCCGCGGCAGCGTCGTCAAACTCGACCTCGATGAGCACGATCAATTCGTCATCGAGCATGACGTTGTCGATCGAGTAGAGCACCGAGCCCGGATCGAATGGGCCACCGAACGGACCGCTGAAATCGCCGTCGGTCTCCGGCACCACGTAGTCCAACACCTCCAGCGTGATTGTTCGCTCGACCTCGAAACCCGTCGTCTCCTCCGGTGTGCCGTCGAGAAACAGCAGCGTTGCCTCGAACGTGTCGATACCGAGCGATTCGCCCGTCTCGGTGATCATCGCCGCAATCTCGATCGTTTCGAAGGCCTCGAGCACGATCGGTCCGTCGACAAAAGGCTCGCCATCGACGAGAAACGTAAGCCAGTCGAATTCAGGGGGTTCCGTTCCGAAGTCAAGCCCTAGGGAGAATGCAATGACCACGTCGGTTTCGCTCGTCACTTCGATGACGAGTTCCGACGGCTCGAACGGCCCGCCGTGCAGCCCGACGAACGTCAGTGGCTCGTTTTGTTCACTGCTTACGGTGAACGGCTCGGCGATCTCGAGTGAAACGCTTCGTTGGAAAGTTTCGCCGGTGCAGTCGTCGGTCAGGGTGGCCGTCGCCTCATGGGTGCCGACCGGCAGCGCGGAGCTTGCCGCCGTGTCGATTTCCAACATGACCGGACCTGTCACAAACGGTGGCCAGATGCCCGAACTCGGCGCGTCGAGCCACGTCGCGTCCGGCGGGTCGATCTCGATTGACCAATCAACCGAGGTCGCCGAAAGGTTCTCGAGGGAGTAGGTCATCGAGCCGGGCGTCACCGAGTCGCTCGCGAACAGCGACTGCGCGATGAACGGTGTGTCGGGCGTGAGCAGGAGCGGTTCACCCATCTCATAGAGGACCATCCGCTCGACGGTCGGACCATCGACGGGCGCGATCTGATGAATGGCGACTGTGGCGACGTTGGATCCGACGATCAGACCCGATGCGGGGTCGCAGGCCGAATCGATCCGCACTTCGATTGTCACGCTTTCGCCCGGCGCGATATCGAGGTTTGTCACGGGAACGTCGTCCAGCAACACGAGACACCATTCCGCGTCCGTGGACAATTCGAACGACATTTCGACGCCGGACGTGTTTTCTATGACGTACTCGGCCGAAGCATCCGGGTCGAAGGGTCCGCCCCATGGACCGGATACGACGAAATCGTCGGGCGGGGTCACGACGAAGTCGCCCGTGATGCTCTGTACGACACGAAAGCCGCGATTCGCCGACGTGCTGCCCGAGTCGCCCGCAGCCGCGACGCTTGTCGCCAGCAGCGCCGTGCCGTCCTTCCATGAACCGCCGCGCGACCGGCGCTTCAGCGGATCCGACGGAGATTGGTCCTGAATCCATTCCCACACGTTGCCCGACGCGTCGAAGAGACCGAACGCGTTTTCATCGGCCGTCGTCGGGAACTCCTCGCCGTTGCCGATCGGTCCGTCTCCGCCCGGGTTGTAGAGCGAGCCATCATAGAACCCCACCGGTGTCGTACCGTTTTCACCGGGTTCGGTCGGCTCGAATGGATCGTTGCTCTCGTCGAAGTTCGCGTCAGCGTCTGTAATGCCGTCGTCGAAGTCCCGGCCGAATCCGTAGTCGTGGTTCACCTGTGCCGCGCCGTCCCACGCGGCCGCCTTGAACCACTCGTTGTACGCGGATGCGCCCGCCTCGCCGCCGTCCATTGGGAGACGGTAGCCCGCGACGTCGGTGACGAGTTCGAGGCGCTCGTCGTCGTTGAGGTCTCGTTCGGCCCAGTCCTCGTCCGTGATGGTTACCGGATGCCAAAGCCCGGCCGTCTCGCCTTCGGTGTACACCCGGGCGTCCAGCGCGAGCCCTTTGCTTAGCGTCAACCAGTTGCAGAACTTGACCGCCCCGAACCACGACACCCCGACGACGGGATGGTCCGCGAATTCGGGGTCTGTTTCATATGTGCCGTCGTTGAATGTGATGTGCCCGCCCGCGGAGGGCTCGAACATCAGCGGGCCGTCGGTGGAACCGCCGATGTGGACGTTGCCGTTTGCGGGATCGAAGAACATGAATGCGCCGAGTTCGTCGTCGGTGTTGGCCAGGGCATCGTTGAGGAAGTCAACGAATTGGTCGTTACGCAGTTCGAATCGAGAGATGCGGTAGTCGTACGCGGGGCCATCGGGTTGATCATCGATCTCGGTATGCGGCACCACCACGAAGTCGATCGCCGGCGGGTCCGCAAGAACGGTGGAGCATACCATCGCGGCCAAGACGGCGCCGCAAGACCCGTGCATCCTGGCGAGTTTGAATAACGGACGGCATCCTTGCACGATCGGGCAAACTCCCCCCAGCCGACTGGCACCGGTACGACCGGCTTGCCGGGCACGCCAGCTTGCTGGCCGGCTGGGCTACAGGCGCTGTGGCACACCCGCCCTCGGGTGTGATCGATACCCCAACCGAGGGCGGCTGTTTCTCAATATCGGCGTCCTGACGGGCTTGCGACCACTGGATTTGACGCTGGAATCCAGCCGGCGGGGGCCTATACCGTGCCGCGTTTCGGGCGGGCTTGCTGGTTGCCCTCGGCTGTGGCACACCCGAGGGCGGGTGTGCCACAGCGCCGTGCACCAAGAGAGAAGGCCCCTGCGGATTCGTCCGGACGGGCCTTGGGTTGGACGGGCTCGATCACGCCGGGCCACCGCTCCGCTTGCGTGCTCGTTCGCGTCATCGGGGGATATCGCCGGCGGCGAAACCCCATTGCCTTCGCCGGCTAGAGTGCTCATAAGTCTATGCGTGGCAGTGGTTTACGCGATATACCGCGACGATATTGGGAATCGGCACGCGTTATGCCCTTACCACACTTCGGCATCGTGCAACGCTTAGTCGCTCGCTGGTGAGAGACATGAACAACCCATGGGTCAGGGACAATTGGCCTCGTCCTCGCGAGCGGCGCCCGCACCCACCTCTGCGGAACGCGTTGCAGTACGGCCGACCGGCGACCGCCCGGCCATCAGAAACGCTGGTCGGCTGGCTGGCAAAGTCAGCTTGGTGGTCTGATTGTTGGTGTCGTAGTTGCCGGTCGGCACGGAGCGGCGTGGTGAAAACGGTATCACTCTGCACTGTTAATGCAGGATTCCTGGTTCGAGTCCAGGCACCGCTGTCATTTGGAAGCCGGAGCGAATTCCCTTCGGTGTGATCGGGCTGGCCGCAAGTTCTGGAGCGTTGTCTGTTATTTGTGTAGCGTACGAAAGATCGAACACCCCTTGTCTCCTACGCCCGCCACGGGGAGTGGCCGCTACACAATAAGGAACTCCGCTCCAGGAGCCCGGGGCGCCGCGACGGTTTCGGCGTGATCGACTGAAACGGTTATCATGCACCTGATGCAGCACACACCCTTTCCACCATCGGTGCCGGACGACGACGTGCAGGTTGCGGCGCTCTCACCGACGACAAACCGCGGCGCGCGGGTCTGGACCGCGTGGCACGCCCTGGAGCTGGTCGCCGTGTTCGCCATCGGTGTCATGGTCATGACCTACATCTATGCCGCACCGGTCGCGGCGGACGGATCCGGTGTCGGCGTGC
Organism: Planctomycetota bacterium; assembly: GCA_022567365.1. Classification (GTDB taxonomy): domain Bacteria; phylum Planctomycetota; class Phycisphaerae; order UBA1845; family UBA1845; genus JADFHG01. Next base: position 5,689 of record JADFHG010000049.1, read on the forward strand.
CGGGAAACGATTCGTTTTACCACATCAAGATGTCCGCGATGATGGCGGAGCACGGTACGCTGCATCGCTTTCCGTGGCTGCGATTTTCCTGGTTTTCCCAACACGGCAGCGACGACACGGGTGATGATTTCATCAGCCATCACTACGGGTTTCATATGATGATGCGGCCGTTTCTGGCGGTCGCCAAGGGCCTCGAGCGCGACCGCCTCGCCGGTGGACGGTGGGCGATCTGCACGTTCTTCGGAATCTCGCTGGTGCTGTTTCACGCCATTCTCATCGGGGAGGGTTTGCGCTGGCGGTGGATCTGGCTCATCGGGTTTGCAATGCTGCCCTCGCAATTCTTCGGCAGGCACGCATTTGCCCGGGCGATCAGTCCTTCGTTGATGTGGATGCTGCTCGAGGTCTTCCTGCTATTCAGACGTCGCTACTTGCTGGCCGGGCTGGCGGTTGCCGCGTACGTGCTCACCTACCTGGGCGGCATCATATATGCGGCGATGATCGGGGTCTTCTACATCGGCGCATGCTTCGTCGGCCCCAAGGAGGATCGATCCTTTCCCTGGAAGGCGGCCCTCTTCGGTGTCGGCGGGTTGCTGCTCGGGGTTCTTCTCTATCCCTATCCAACCGGGGCCATCTTCGAGTTTCTCAGGCTTCAGGTGTTCGGATCGGGGTTGTCTCCGGACATCCCGGTCGGTCGCGAGTGGAACCCGTACGACAATGTCTGGTGGTTCGCGACGATGTGCGGGCCGTTGCTGGCAATCTGGGCGACCTCGCTGGCGTTGCGTTTGCGCTTCGGCCCGCGGCTCGGGGCCAAGGAGTGGTCGGTCCTTCTCATCAACTTCACCTTTTTCGTACTCACGCTCAAAGCAAAACGATTCATCGAATACTGGCCACCGTTCTGTCTGCTTAGTGCGGCGCTATTGGCGGGTCCGTTGGTCAACAGGGTCGCGGCGTACTTCGACGCGGAAGATCAACCCGACCGCGGGCGCTCGCCGGTGTGGGGCATAGTCGCGAGTCTGATCGCCCTCGCGGTCACGGCAGGGCTGGCAATCATTGTCCTTCCGAGCGGCGGATTTGTGGCCGACTGGCAGGTTTGGATCCTGCTTGCCACGTTGTATATGCTCGCGCCGATTGCCAAGGCGTGGCTGGTATCCGACGGCGGGCGATCCCATCCTCACAGCTCAACCATACATGGACTTGGCGTGCTCGCGACCGGAATTGCATTCGCGGCGGCGATCGCGTTCATTTGGGTGGCGTTTCCCTCGGGCGAAACCGAACCAAACGCGACGATCGCCGTCGGCGTGGTTCCCTGGATCATCGTCGGTGGCGCGTTTCTGGTCACGGCTGCGGTGGTCATACGTCGCCGGCGCGATCTGCCGGGACCGCGACCGATGATCGCCCTTCGCAGAGGCGCCACAACCGTGGTCGCGGGAATCCTCGTGGTGACCATCATCGCCGTCACGGGCGGTCCCAATCTCCACGCGCGCCAAAAGGACGTGAAATGCAAATTCGACCGCACGGCCGTTCGTCAGGCCATGAACTTTCTGAAGGGACATTCGGCCCCGGGTGACGTCGTGTTCACGGACGACTGGGACATCTTCCCCGTCTATTTCTATTACAACACGCACAACAACTACATCGTCGGGCTCGATCCGAAGTTCACCCATCACCGGGCGCCGCAGCTTTGGGACCGCTACGTCAAGGTGTCGCGGGGCAAAGTCCCCAGCACGATCGACGCGCCAAAGACCGAGGGCGAAACGGGATCGGGCAAGAAGCTCGTGGTCAAACTCGAGGATATTCGCGAGTATTTCGGTGCCCGGTACGTCATTACCGATCGCGACCACAAGACCCTCGCGGGCAAGCTCAATAAGGCGAAACACTTTGCCGAATTGATCTACCCGAGTCCGGACTATTCCACGTGCAGCAACGACCCGTACCTTATTTTCCGTGTCAAAGACGCCGATGAAGGATCATTCGCCCCGCCGCCGGGCAAGGACGGGATCGTCTTCCTGAGCGCGCTGACGCCTGATTCAGTCACACAGGGGTGGGGGGAGCTTGCGACCGATCGGTCCGTCGGCGGCGGGGCGATACGCTTAGGCAAAAAGGCATACGTGCGCGGCGTCGGCACGCACGCTCCCTCGAAGATCGAATACGCCATACCCGAGGGATATGACACGTTCGAGGCCGTCGTCGGCGTGAGTCGATCCACGAACGGTGAGGGGAGCATCGTCGCCGCCGTGGACCTCGACGACAAGCAGGTGTTTGTCACGAAGACGCTGACCGGAACCAGTGATCCGGCGATCGTTCGCATACCGCTCGATGGTGCCACAAAGTTGACACTGCGGGTGGATCCGACCTCCGACGGCAAACGCTTCGACCACGTCGATTGGGCGATGGCCAGGTTCGTGGCTCGCCCGTCGGAGGCACCGTGACGGTGCGGCCGGGCGTTAATCTCGAAGAACGCAAAGTGTGTTTCCGCAGCCGTCGCTGATCTGACTTCGCAGGGATCCCCGAAAAAGTACGGCGCGAAGACAACCCAACCGACGCCGACGAGCGGAAAAGCCGAAAGCCTGCCGAGCAAAAATGACTGACTCGAACCCGCATCTCGGCGATTCGTCACGTACAGACCATGACGACTCTGCGCAGCCGGAACCGGACCACGCGCCGCCCAGTGCCGCGCCAATCCCCGGCGCCGAAGTCGGCATCAGCACACCGACCCAAGAGGGCGATCGCACGGAAGCGCGGTGTGATGACGATACACCAGTTGGATCAACCGTGGGTGACGGTCACGCGCCGCGTGCGGGTTGGGCGCTCGCCGTCATCCTGCTGCTGGGAATCGCCGCCCGCGCCTGGGTCGTGTCTCGTGGCAAGATCGGTTTCCCGGACGACTACGACATCTATTTTCGATGGACTCGGGCGCTCGCCGAACACGGTCTCGCCGGGTTCTATGATGCCGTTTCCTTCTGCGATTATCCGCCGCTCGCATTGCTCATCATGTGGGCGGTGGGATCGATCACCGCGCAGTTCGAGGGCGCGCTGAGCAGCGATTCCGTACTCCTGGCAATCTTCAAAATACCGGCGTGCCTGGCGGATGTGGTCATCGCGCTCGCGCTGTACGTCGAGGGTCGGCGGATATTCGGCGGCCGGCGGGCAGCCGGCGCGGCCGCATTGTATTTCCTCAACCCCGTCGCGATATACAACAGCGCATATTGGGGGCAGGTGGATGCGATCCATACCGCGATCATCCTCATCGGCATCATTTTCGTCGGCCGGCGGCGGTTCGGATTGGCCGGCGCCTTCTTGGCGTTGGCGCTATTGCAGAAATTCCAGAGCATTGCCTTCGCGCCCTTGGTGCTGCTGGACGCCTACCGCTGCCGCCGCTGGCAGGGTCTGGGCATGGTCATGGTCGGCGGCATCGTCGCGGCCTCCATCGTCTGCCTGCCTTTTGCCATGAACGGCGTCCTTGATGACGTGCTCCCTCGTGCATACGTCAACGTGGTTGGCCAATACAACGAACTGTCCAAGAACGCGTTCAACCTTTGGTACTTAGCCGACCACCCCGCCATGCCCGACACGAGCATTCCGGAGGGGGTGCTGCGATATGTAGCGAACGGGCAGCCAAGCGCACACGAGGGAGCGTCACCGCTCATGTGGTTGACCTGGCGGCACATCTCGCTCCTCGCCTATTCGCTCGTGGTCGCGGTGATCCTCTCGATCTATTCGCTGCGCCCGGGGCCGATTGCGCGCTGGGGGGCAGCCGGACTGCTCGGTCTGGCGTTCTTCGCGGTACCCACGGAAATGCACGAACGATACGCCCATCCGGTGCTCGCATTGCTGGCAATCTGGGCGGTGACGGGCGCGTGGCGCGAGCGCACCTACACGTTGCTGTCGGTGCTACTGTTGCTCAACTTGACGGTCGTGCTACCGGCCGGCGACATCGCCCAGGGGATCGCCGGATTGATCGTGCTTCTGTTTGTCGGGATGCTGGTGTCGCAGCTCGTCATGCGCCGTGGCAAGGAACCCGCGGCGCCTGAGCCATATGCGCAAGTCGCCGAGGAGCCGGCGACACCGCCCTCCGCGCTCATTCGGTGGTTTCGGCGGGTGACGTTGGCGGGTGTGCTATTGGGGCTCGCCGGCGCTGCCGGAGTCGGATACATATGGCGCACGGCTCGACCGACGACCGGCGACGAAAACGGCGCGTACGTCTACCTCGGCGACCTACCGACGCTTGGGCGACCCCGGCAAGGCTGGGGGGAATTGCAGATCAACCGGTCCGTCTCGCACGGGCTGATCCACTTGGGCGATACATATTACCTGAGCGGTCTCGGCACACACGCCCCGTCGACCATCGAATACGCCGTGCCTCCGGGATTCGATCGATTCGAAGCGGTGGTCGGCGTGAGCCGCTACGCGAAGGGCAATGGCAGTGTTGTCGTCTCCGTTCACCTGGACGGCGTGGAGGTCTTCAAGAGTGATCTCCTGACCGGAAAAGACGCCCCGATTACCGTGACCATTCCGCTTCACGGCGCAAAGAAACTGACGCTCAAAACGGACGCCACGCCGGATGGCAAGAAGCACGACCACGTGGACTTCGCGCTCGCTGGGTTTGCCAAGACACCGCCGACAACCGCGCCGGTCGCATCGCCGCCGGACACCCCGGCGTCCGATCGCTGAAACGTCCCAGCACCGCCTCGACCAAAGCACGCACTCTATACGGCCGCTGCTGGGGTGGCTGCGCCAGGGCGTCCGCGCCATCGAGGTTGCACGCTACAGCAGCGATTCGGGATTGAGGGGGGCGTATCCTGATCCGAACCGCGCCCGTCAGGAAGCGGCTTGACCAACGAAAGCGCGCGGCCTCCCTCACGGCCCCAGGTTGGGATAAGGGGCCGTCTGTTTGAATCACTACGCGGGATCCGAAGCGCGTGGCTACGCGCGGTTGCACGTGGCTACGCACGGTTGCGCGTGGCGAGCATCTTGCGGACGAGCGAGGCCAGGGATTTGCGATCGACCGGCTTCGAAATGTAGTCATCCGTGCCGCACTCCGCCGCACGCTCAACGTCCCCCGGTTCGTTGAGCGCGGTGACCATGACGACGATGATGTCACGTGTGTTCGGGTCGCCCTTGAGGCGTTTGCACACCTCGAATCCCGACATCTTGGGCATCATGATGTCGAGCAGGATCAGGTCCGGCGACTCCTCCGCCACCCGCTCGAGGGCCTCGATGCCGTTTGTGGCCGTGACGACGCGAACCTCCGGAATATCCTCCATGTAGACTTCGAGCAATTCGAGGTTTTGCGCGTTGTCGTCGACGAGAAGCATGGTTTGCCGCGAGGCGCCCGGGTCAGCGGTATTGTCGGTCGTCATCGAATCCTCCCTGTCTCGGCCGTCCGCAGAATGCTCGCCACGCGCAACCGTTATGAGCAGTGAGCTATCAGCTATCAGCTGACGGCCCATAGCTGATCGCTCCCAAGTGCCGGTGCGGCACTCCAAATGTCGACTTCTTCAACAGGCGGATAGCGGGCCGACTCCCCTATGTGACCGATCGTCGTCGCTCCGTCAAGCGCTCGGCGCTGTGCAACCGTCGATCGCGCGCAATAGTGAGCCCCCCGGTGGCAAATGCGATGGCCACCGGGGGGCGTAGTTTACAGACCGTATGCACCCTATGTGCCGAAGACTTTCCGGCTCGGATCAACCGATTCGCGACCGGCCAACCGGGGCGCTAGGCGCGGGTTCAGTTTGCGCCAAGCCGGTCCATCAGCCACACGGGCACTCATTGATGCACTCCGGCGTCGTCGTGTCGCCAACGCAAAGGCCGTCCCAAGTGTTGTCGCAGCAGAAGGCGTCGAATGCACAAACGCATTCGCAGCAGGCAATCACGTTGCATCCGACACTACCGTTGGCAATACAGCAATCGCCCGCCGCCGGCGTACAAGCCGCGGTATCGCCCTGACACGATTCAATCACGGCGCAGGTGTTGCCGTCGCCCGCGTTTCCCTGGTTCAGACACCCCATGGCCTGACAATCGGCCGTCGGCAAATCGAAGCACTCCGTGCCGTCCGGGCAGCAGCACGCCTCGCAGTCCTCCGGCGGACACGGATC
>JADFHG010000050.1 GCA_022567365.1 Planctomycetota bacterium
TACTGTTCATCAGGGCCTCCTTGCCCGAGTACCAAGGGTTGTGGTTCAACTTCTCTTGATACCGGCAGGGCGGCTCCGTTTTGTTTAATGAAAACGTTCACGAACGACCCTAAAAAAGGGCAAAAGTCGAGCTAAGGGGCAAAGGGTACGTGCTTCCAAAGGGTGGCTGGATCTCGGCGACGACTCCACTCAAGGTATTCGGACCGAGCCGCCGGACAAACGCGTGGTCATCGGCGTGGTGATACCGCAACCGCTCCTTCCGCCGACCGTACAAACAAGTGGTGTTCCGTCGCCACACCGTGATGCGTATCCGCAACTGGACAGACCATGCGCTGCGGCGACAATAGCAAGACGTGAATCGCCGCAGTTTCCGGCGGTCAAAGCAAGGAAGGAATCTGTTTCGACGCCATGATCAAGGTTATTCGACGTTTAGCGGCGCCTTGGCTGATCCTGGCATCCGTGCCAATCGCATTGGCCCAACCATCGGACGCGTTGCCTGGTGTCCGGGCTCACTTGCGTCTGGAATCCCGCTATATCGTCCTCGGCAGCCCGATTTGGGCCTTCTTCTCCATTGAAAACGCCTCGGATGAAGCGATCACGCTGACGGTCCCGCGCACGGAACTCGACCTTCCGGACGCCGAGATCGGTCTCCCGATGTGCCATGTGTTCAGCGGAACGGGGGGTACGGGCGTTGCCGTCGTGAAGGAGAACGGGCGCAAATGGGAATCCCCGGTTGGATATCGCGCCCCCAAAGAGGCTCCGCCCCTGCTGATTGCACCGCGAAGCACCGTCGGCAGCCGTCTCGATCTGCGAGCGCTGTTTCCCGCGCTGAAGTCCTCCGGCAAGTACACGGTCACATGGCGCCCATACGGCGGCGAGGTGACCAGTGAAACCGTCTCATTCGACGTCGCCCCGCTCAAACAGGCCGAGATACTCACCGACTTCGGGCGGATGACGGTGCGGTTCTTCCATCAGGATGCTCCGGAGCACGTCGCTAATTTTATCGAACTCGCGGAGGACGGATTCTATGACAACCTGACGATGCACCATGTTTCCGTTGGATACTTCATCATCGGGGGGTGCCCGCGCGGCGACGGCACCGGCATCAGGCCCGACGGCAAGCTCATACCGCCCGAACCGAACCAACACGAGCACAAGAAGGGCACCGTTTCTATGGCCCTGCTCAACGATGACCCCGATTCGGGGAGTTGCCAGTTCTTCATCAGCAACACACGCAAGAAGGACTGGGACGGACGATACACCATTTTCGGCGAGCTGGCCGACGACGAATCACTCGCCACGCTGGACGCCCTCATGCGTCAAGGCGTGGATGCCGACGGCCGTCCGAACCAGACGATCTATCTGCGAAGCGTGCGCATCGTCAACGCGCCGGTGGGGTAGTCTTTCGTTCCTGCGCGCGTCTGAACTTTGCTCATCATGTGCGCGTTTGAGCGGCGGCCGCGCCATCGGACGGGAACCGCGCGGTAGCGTCCACCCTCCGTCGCGGGCATGGCCATGCGGAACGCTCGCAAACTTCCACGTCCGCTGCAGGGGGCGGCCACTTCGCGATAAACACGTACCGCTTTGGTACCCGGCGCCTCGCGTTCAGCACCCGACTGCCGAAACGTCAGACCGTGGCTCAGGCGGTCTCGTCTTGGCGGGATCGAGAGGCCTGCCGGCAAGCTGGCTTTGCCAGGCCCACGAAGCCCTACGTCCGCCGCGGGGGGCGGACGCTACGAGGGGGCGGACGCTGCGACACCGTCCGAAACGCTCTTGCCTCTATGGCGATTCGGCGCGCGTCGGGGTCAACCGACCGCGCGGCACCTCCAGATCGACCGATCGCTGGAGCGATCCGCCATCGGTGTCGGCGACGATCGCGGTGATGCGATATGTGCCCGGCCGGTCATAGACATGGACAGGCTCGGCTACCGGCGATTCGCCGCCATCGCCGAATGTCCAATGGAACCGGGCCGGCTCGACCGAACAACCGAGCTTGAACTGAAACTCGAGCGGCAGTGACGGGTCCGGTGCGAACGCTCGAATGAAGACCATCGGTTGCCTGCGTACCACGTCGCCGTAGAACGCCACGGCATCGCCGGCTGCGCGGTGCTTCCCGCCGGTGCCCTCGCGCACGTCGCACCCATGGTGCCGCAGCCAATCAACAGAGCTGCCCCCATGATCGCCACCGATTGAATCTGAAACGCTCGAGGTCACATAGACGGGCTGGTAGGCGTCGATTCCGTCATCGGCGTCGGCCATGTATCCGCTCTTGAACTTCGGCTCGGCAAGGGAGATCGCGCGAAACAGCGTCGGGTTGCGCAGACCGACGTGAAGCGCCGTGCACGTCCCGCCGGAATACCCATGGATGAACACACGGTAACGCGAGACCGTGTGTCCGGCGCGCACGTTGTCGATCGTCGCGAGAATCCGCTCTTCGTCGCGGCGCAAGAGGGCAAGCTGTTTGTCGACGTCTCGTCGCATCCAGCGGGTCGGGCTGTCAAGCTTCGGCGCGACCACGAGCAATCCCCGGTCCTCGGCCAGTTCGGTCCATCGGCGAATTTGAGCCGCGGGTGAATCGGGAAAGGTCGAATGACAGACGACGACAAGAGGCCAGGCCTTCGTGCGGTCGTAGCTCGACGGCCGGTAGAGGAGGTAGTCGCCGCCGAGCTTTGGCTCGACGTACGGATGGATCGGTTCGGGGACGTTGGGATCGATGAGCTGCGAACAGCCTGCGCACTGCGCGACGGCAGCGATGAGCACAGCGCCCCAGCGCCGGATGTGTCGTCTCTTTGGATTCATAGCACAAGCTCCCGTCGCACCGCGCAGCCCCGGCGCCGCCGCGCTCTTGACCGCTTTTGATGACGGACGTGGCCTCAGCGGCCAGCTCGATCGGCAACCAGCGCCCTTGGCGATGCATGCGGGTGCAGTGATTCGGAATTGGGGAGGCGTATCCTGTTCCGAACCGCGCCCGTCAGGAAGCGGCCTGACGAATGCATGCACCACCCCACCCTCGCGGTCGGGGTTCGGATAACAGGTCAACTGTTGAAAACAGTACACAAGTGCCTTCCATTCATCCCCGGATCTCGAAGCCGCACCCGCGCACGTACTCGATGAACGCGCTCTTGAACGAGTTTGCCTCGGCGTCCACCAGCGTTCGGTCCGTGGCGCCAATCACAATACGAAACGTCAAACTGCGTTGGTCGTCCCCAAGAGCGCCGCCTTCATAGGCACCTATGAAGCTGATTCGCATGAGGAGATCGTGTGGGAACGTTTCCAGCTTCGACACCACGTCCGCGTACGGCGTTGCCTTCGCGACCACCAACGAGAAGTCCAGGTCCACCAGCGGATAAGCGGGAATCTCGCCTAGGGATTCCGCCAGGTGCTGAACCGCGCTCAAATCGTTGAGCCGAATCTCCGCCCACACCGCCGACCACGCCGCAAGGTGTTCGTCCATTGCCCGACGCGCGGCCGGGTTGATTTCGCTGATCCGCCCGACGCCGCGACCGTCAATCTCGATGCCCGCGGTGCGGATCGGGTGCTCCCATGGACGGCCCGCGTCCGCGACGGTTTTTGTAAAGCGAACGGGCAGTGCGAACCGCTGCCAACACCACCCCTCGATCGCGGACTTGAGCCCGCTCAGCAGGTCGTCTTCCTTGCGCTTCTGGCGACACGCGTGGATCAACCCCACGTGGCGAAATTCGCCGTCTCCACCGGGATGATGATCGAAGACGCTGCCGAGTTCGATGATCGAGCACCTCGTGAACTGAAATCGGTTCTTGACGAGCGCGGCCAAAAGTCCCGGCATGAGCGTCTGACGCATTCGTTCAAGCCCTTCCGCCGCCGGGTTCCTGAGCTGAATGCACGCCCCGGGCGCGAATCCGAGTTGATCCAGCCACGCGGTGTCATACCACAGATAGCCGTGGATCTCGTTGAAGCGTTGCACCGAAGTAAAGTACTCGATGGTTCGCTGCTCCAACTCGTGTTGGGCGTTCAGCTCGAGTTTGCGTACGGTCGCCCGAGGCATCACCGGTTCGACGGAATCGTATCCGATGCAGCGGGCGATCTCCTCGATGACGTCGGCCTCGATGCGCACGTCGCCCGCCGCCCTGTGCGTCGGCACGCGGACGTGCAGTCCGGTGTCATCGCCGGTCACTTCGAAACCCAACGGCGCGAGGATTCGAGTCATCTCTCCTTTGGGCACATCGCGACCGATCGTCCGTGCCACGTGCTTCGGCGAAACATCGACCGAGACGGGCGCCGCTGGTATCGGATAACAATCCGACAAGCGACTCACGAGCTTCATATTCGGATACGCCGGCCGGGCCAGATGGATGAACCGCTGTATCGCAACCACCGTATTCACGGGATCGAGCGATTTCTCGAAGCGTGCGCTCGCGTCCGTACGCAGCGACAGCGCCGCGGCCGCCCGACGAATCGTCGGTGCGTTGAAGTTTGCGGACTCGAGCAACAACGACGCCGTCGTCTCGGAAACCTCCGTTTCCAGACCGCCTATGATACCCGCCACTGCGATCGATCGACCGTCGCACTTGATCATCAAGGTGCGCTCGGTGAGGTTTCGATCCACACCGTCCAGCGTGCGAAATACCTCGCCGGACTCCGCCCAGTCGACTTCGATCCGATCGACCTTGCCGTAGTTGAACGCGTGCATGGGTTGGCCTAGATCGGCCATGATGTAGTTCGTCAGATCGACCAGCGCGCTGATCGGGCGCATACCGACGTGCCCCAACCGCAATTGAATCCAAAGCGGCGCCGGCTGCGTAGGCACACCGGTCAGTGCGATGCAGCTATATCGCGGACCGGCGTCGGAGTCGGCGATGCTGATCGGAATCTCCGGCAAATCGCTTGACGCAAGCTCGCCCGCGTCAGCGACCGGCAGGCGAGCCAGCGGCAGATCGTAAATGGCCGCGATTTCCCGGGCCACGCCGAAATGGCCCCAGAGGTCGGGACGGTGGGTGATCGACTTATTGTCGATCTCGAGGAGCCAATCATCGAAAAGCGACGGTTCGAGTTCGGTGCCCGGTTCGACCGACTCGTCGAGAAAAATCGCCTCCTGCGCGGCCATTACCACACCCAGCGCGTCGCCCGGAAGGATCATTCCGTCGGATCGCTTGCCGGCCACCGTAGCGTGACCGATTTCGCCGATCGCCCCGACCGACGCGCCCGGCGGCGCGTACACGACTCCGCAGCCGACGTGCACCGCCGGCGCGGCCGTCACACTCTCGACGGTCCTGCCGCCCCCCACGTCGAGCACCACGTGGCGAAGGTTTTGTGTGCCGGACAGCTCCGTCGCGTCGACGATTCGCGCCGCGATCAGACCCCGCGCGTCGATCGTAATTGCCCTGACCGACTCGACCTCGGCCGTCGTCACCGTGAAACGCTCGGCCAGCGCCTTGACGTCCAGGTCGTTCGGCAGATCGACGTAGTCTCGAATCCAGTTCAGTGAGATCAGCATGGATGAATCGTTCAAGCGGGACGCGGCGGTCCCGATGCCGTTACTATCGATACGACGCGATCAGCGGCTGCCCGAAGCGCCGCGTCGCGACGAGCGGCCTGAGATCGCCGGCGTTTAGCACGCGAATGTCGCGAATACCGTACTTCATCATCGCCAGCCGGGTCAGTCCCAACCCGAAGGCAAAACCGGTGTATTCGTCGGGATCAATGCCGCCCGCGATGAGCACCTTTGGATGCACCATGCCGCACGGCAAGACCTCGATCCATCCGCTCTTCTTGCACGTCGCGCAGCCGGCGCCGTCGCAGATCTGGCAGTTCATGTCGATCTCGATGCCCGGCTCGACGAACGGAAAGAAACCCGGCCTGATGCGGAGCTTCACTTCGCGGTGCATGACCTCGCCGAGGAGCGTCTTGGCCATTGCCACGAGATTGGGGATCGAAATGTCGCGGTCGACCATCAGGCCCTCGACCTGATGAAACGTGTTCTCGTGCGACGCGTCGAGCGTCTCATAGCGAAAGCACCGACCAGGGACGATCACGCGGAGCGGGGCTCCGAACTTCTCCATCGCCCGTATCTGTACCGGCGACGTTTGGGTACGCAGAAGCATGCCGTTCGTCAGCCAGAACGTGTCCTGCATGTCGCGCGCCGGGTGCGAGGCGGGGACGTTGAGCGCCTCGAAGTTGTAGTGCTCCGTCTCCATTTCCGGGCCGCATTCGACCGAGAACCCGAGCCGCTCGAAGATGCGCTCGACCTCCCACTGCACGGCCGTCACCGGATGGACGCTTCCCATCGGCTCGCAGGCACCGGGCAGCGTCGGATCGAAATCCGTCGCGCTCGCCGACTCAGCCGCGTCACGAATCTTCTCCAGCTCCGCCTGCCGACCGGCAATTGCCGCTTTAACGCGACCCTTCGCCGCGTTGATCAGCTTGCCGACCTCACCGCGCTGTTGCGATGGATATTCGCGAATCCGGGCAATCAGCGACCCGAGCGTTCCGTCCTTGCCCAGGAAGCCCGTTTCGAGTCGGCGGCACGCGTCAACGTCCGCAGCGTCGCTCAGCGCCGCCGCCACGCCCGCCTCAATCTCACCGATCGTCTGGGTCAGTTGCTCAATGTCCATCGTTCACCTTACGCAAACGGATGCAAACGGACGGAAACGCCCGTCCGCAAACGCGGCAGCTTAGATAGACGGACCGACGTTCGCAAGCGTCAGCGTTCAAACGAACGCGCCATGGCCGTCGCAGTTCCGACGGTTGAGGGCGAACATGCCGGGGAAGCGGTGAGACTGGACGCCCGAGCCGCAATGGGGAAGGCGAGCGCGATGGGAACGGCGAGTCCCGATGGTGAGGGCTATCAGCCTGTTGAAGAAGTCCGCGTAGCGTCCGCCCCCTGTGGCGGACGTGGTTTTCGAATCTGCTATCGCCGTCCTACGTCCGCCACGGGAGGCGGACGCTACTAACTCGGGTGGACAACACTTTTTCAACAGGCTGCTAGGGTCGATGGGAACGGCGAGCCTCGCCCCTTCGATTGAACGCGCGCGTGCCGGGTTGACTATGCAGCGGCACGCGGAAGCGCCATCGTTTTTCGACGGGTTGCTACGTCGCGAAATCGAGATCGAGCGCGGTCGCGGCGACGGGATCGCCGACGAGGGCCTCGCGAATCTTGCCCAGCGCGGATACCTGGATCTGGCGCACCCGTTCCTTGCTCACCTTGATCAGTCGACCGACGGATTCGAGCGTATTCTTCCGGGCGGTGTTCGGCTGGAAGAAACGCTGTTCGATGACGAATCGCTCGATGGGCGTCAAGTCGGGCGTGTTGCCGCGGAGGGCCATCGCGAGACGATCGCGCAGGAGCGCTCCGTCCGTGCTGAGGACCGGCTGAATGCTGATCGGCTGATCGAGCCAATCCCAGTCGGTCGCGACGCGGTCCTTGCGCCTCGTCTCGTTCTTGACCAGGAGCATGAATCGCCGAAGGATCGAGGTGCACGCGTACGTGCTGAAGCGGTATCCCTTCCACGGGTCGAAGCTGCCCAAGGCCTGGCACAAGGCCCAAAACCCCTCGCTGAGCAGATCCTCCCGGTCGGCGCTCGTGAATCGGGTTCGGCGGCGCATCTCGTATACCAAGCCGATGTTGGCGTTGGCGATGCGGTCGAATATCCGTATGTACCAGCCGTGCCACTTTGCCCGACCGGCGACGACCCGCTTGCCCGATCCGGTGACGTGGTTCAGTTTGTACGCGGACGCCTGGAGCACCTTGAACAGCCGCACCTCTTCCGCGTGGGACAGCCGGTCCGTGCCCGCCAGAAGATCCTCGACGCCTACAAACAGCTTTCTGACGGCCGCGGGATCGCGCAGCTCCGGGTTGTCGATGTATTTCGGCAACGGCGACTCACCCTCGCGCCGCTGCCCAATTCCGTGCTTCTTGACCATGGAATCCACCTAGCATCCCCTTGGATGATTCAGTACTCAACGTACCAAGGTTAGTACGCGGCTCCAAGCAAAAAGTTTCCGTCACCTCTATGAGACTCGCTTGTCGCACCGTGGGGCGCGAGATTCTCGACAACCGTCAATGCCTCCGGTGCCGCGCCGACCCGAAGAAGCACAAACGGACTCGATTGTCGAACAACCGCGGATGCGGCGCGGGGCGCCCCCGCGTATAGCCGAATATCGACCATTGGGTACGATTCTGTCCACACGACCCACCCGGAGGCGACATGATTCCACGAACGGGTGGCCGAGGCTCCCGGCGCCCCGCCGTCGATGCCGCGAATACGCAGGCCGTCCGGGGTGGGGGACGAAGCTTGTCACTCGCTCGTAACGGACCCGTCAAACGAAGGGTCCAAACCCGTCATTCCCCGTCGGCGCGTTCCTGCCAGGCCGCGTCAATCGCGGTGATCTCGTCCCTGAGTTCATCGACCTGGAATTGGAGATCGGCCGCCGCCTCGCGATCTCGACAGACAGCCGGGTCGCCGAAGCGCTCCGAGAGTGCGGCGAGGTCCGACTCCTTCTCCATGAGCCGCTCTTCGATCTGTTCGATCGACATGGCGTCGTATGGCGAGGACGGACGCTTGGGCTTGGCGGCCTTCTTTTCCTTGCGTTTGGACGCCTTCTTGACGGCGGTGGATCGCTTCGCGTCGCCGGAGTTTTGCCGCTCGAGGTGGGCGATGTAATCCGAATAGTTGCCCGAAAAGACGGTATGGTTTTCGGGTCGAATCACCAGCAGGCGATCCACAATGCGATCGAGAAAATAACGGTCGTGGCTCACGACGATGAGGGTGCCGCCAAACTCCAATAGCGCCTCCTCCAAGACCTCTCGCGACGGGATGTCAAGGTGGTTGGTCGGCTCGTCGAGCACCAATATGTCCGGGTTGCTGAGCATCAGCCGCGCGAGCCGCACGCGAGATTGCTCCCCCCCGGACAACGTGGAGATTCGGGCGAGGGACTCGTCGCCGGTAAACAGGAAACGACCCAAGAGCGACCGGGTCCGCTCCTCGGAAAACTCGGGGCGAATCTCGCGGACCGCCTCCACGACGGTTTGCTGGGGATCGAGATCGGTCTCTTCCTGGGCGTAGTAGCCGACGGAGCATTTGGGATCGAGCGAGAACGAACCGCCGGTCGGCTCGACCTTGCCGAGCACGATGTTGAGCAGCGTGGTCTTGCCCGTCCCGTTCGGACCGGTGATGCCGAATCGCTGCCCGCCGTGCACCTGCATCGTGAGATCGGTGAACAAGACCTTCTCGCCGTAGCGCATGCAAAGATCGTCGCATCGCAAGACGATTCCGGAATCGCTCGTCGTCTTCTCGAACGCGAAACGCGCCGCCTTCTCGGTCCGGGTGGTGTCGGTGACGAATTCGCCGGCGCCGAGTCGCCTTTCGAGGCGGGTCCGCCGACCCTTGGCCTCGGCCGTACGCTGCCCGGAAATGTGCTTGGCGATGAACGCCCGCTCCTTCTCGATGAAGGCCTGATCCTTGACGAACCGTCGTTGCTCCGTGAGTAGTCGAATCTCCTTGGCCTGCACATAGTTGGAATAACCCCCGGGATAGCTCGTGAGGCGTCGATGGGCCGCTTCGACGATCCGGTCGCACACGCGATCGAGCAGATACCGATCGTGCGAGATGACCACGGCGCCGCCTCGATGGCCGTCCAGAAACTTCTCGAGCCAGCGCACCGCGTCGATGTCGAGGTGGTTGGTCGGCTCGTCCAATAGCAAGAGGTCGGCATCGCGCAGCAGCAGCTTCGCGAGCGCGGCGCGGCATCGTTGCCCGCCCGAAAGCGAGGCCACCGGTAGGTGATGGTCGGCGTTGTTGAAGCCCAATCCCCCGAGAATCTCGTTGAGGCGCACCTCGAACGTGTGCCCCCCCGCGGCGACGAAGCGGCGATTGACCCGCTCGTACTTGTCCATGAGTTCCGTCAGCGCCGGTCCCTCGGCGACGTCGGCCATTTTGTGCGAGACCGTTTCCAGCTTGCGTTCCAGCTCGAGCAGATCGGCGAACGCCTCGCCCACCACTTCGTGAAGTGTCCCGGTCGCACCAAGGTCCGGCTCTTGCGACAAATAGCCGATGCGGACGCCTCGCGAACGGGTGACGCTGCCCATATCCGGCGGCAACAGACCGGCGATGATCCGAAACAAGGTCGTCTTGCCCGACCCGTTCCGCCCAACCAGACCCACGGTCTCGCCGGGGCTGAGTTCGAGCGAGACGTCGTCAAGCACCGACTTGGTGCCGAACTGTTTGTATACGCCGTGAAGGCTCACCGTCGACATGGGTTCATCATAGGAGGACGGCGGCAGGGCACAAAGGGGGAGGGCTGGGGGTGAACGGTGCCTTACGCCGCGTGTGTCGGCGCGCGAGGATTGCGGGGGAGGAACCATGCGTGGGGTCCGTGACGCCTTCGGCGGGTTCGACTCGCCCAATCCGAACCGCGACCGTAAGGGAGCGGCGTTCCCGTATCCGAACCGCGACCGTAAGGAAGCGGCGTTCCCGAATCCGAACCGCGACCGTAAGGAAGCGGTCTTCGCAGTAGCATCCCATAGCAATGGAACGGTATTGAGCCTCGCCGGGAAGGCGGCAAAGCCCATCCGCCGATTCTGTCACGCACGCCTATTCGTGCGGAGTGGGGCTGAGGGTCGTGCTGGTCGCCGCATTGTCTTCCCGCCGGACGTTCGACGGCTTTGTCGATGACGTGTAGGATATCCGCGCAGATTGCGGGCTACGCGGTGACGCACGAAACGCTGGTCGCCGACGAGTCGGTGCCGTGTGGGGACTGCGCGGAGGCGGTGCTGGAAGCGGCGGGGGTGGAGTGAATAGGGGGGACGCCGTTAGGAAGCCCCGGAGGGGCGGTAGAACATAGCCACGGGCGTAAGCCCGTGGAATGCGTCGCACCACAGTCCCGAAGCCCCGCAGGGGCGGCAGAAATGCTGCGACGATCGAAGATGCGTGGCAATCATGTGTCGCCCCTCCGGGGCTACGCGATTTCGTTGCCATAGCCCCACGGGCTTACGCCCGTGGCTAAACGCCATAGGCCCCTCCGGGGTCGTTCGGATGCCGCCTAAACTGTCACGGTCCGGGCTTGTGGGCTCGCGCTCGGTCTCACGGTCGCGGTTGGGATTTCTCGCCGAACGTCATCCCGTGACACAGGAGAGGCGCTGAATCACCGGCTATTAGCCGGTGCCACATGGTTTCACCGACCGGTGGCACACTGGGTTCTGAATGACCGCGCGGGCCTGGCAAAGCCAGCTTGCTGGCCGCACGCGGCTCGGCGCACGGTGCGACGTCCCGATCAATCACACCCGAGGGCGGGTGTGCTACACTGACGACCGACAACTACCTGCCAAGACCACTCCCTCACGGTCGCGGTTCGGATCGCGGCGACGAACAACCCCAAACTCCCTCGGCCTCCCAAGCGGAAACGTGACAAGTGTCACGTTTCGGACCTCGGTTCACAGCCGCACCGCCGCGATGGCAGGTATCCGTCAGTCACGGATTCAGCGGAGTTACATCGAATAGCGGCGCGCGGACTCGAACCGCGGACCTCGGGCTTATGAAGCCCACGCTCTAACCAACTGAGCTACGCCGCCGTCATTGTTGCCGTCGGTCCGGTCTCCAGGATCGCCCGGCCTCCAAGATATGAAGACCTTCGCAACCACGCGATCCCGACCCCAGCCGTTCATCGCAACCACATCGGTAAGAACGCCACGCCTTGCGGGGACGGACGGTCCGTCGACATCGCGTTGGCACAACGATCCTGCGGGGCAGGCCGGCAAGG
>JADFHG010000546.1 GCA_022567365.1 Planctomycetota bacterium
TGCACGACGGCGAGGCGGCGGCGGTGCGGGACGCCTACGAAGCGCTCAGCGACGAGGACCGTACGGCGCTGTTGGCGTTCCTGGACACACTATGATCGGGTGCTCGAACCCGGTTCAATCGCCGAAACGGGATAACGTTGGATACGGGTCTGCGACTGCCGGGAACCGGAGGGTAGTGCGGGCGGATCAACCGCGAGGCGGCCGGTTTGCTCCGGTTGCGAGGGATGGGCGGAGGCAATCGGGCATTTGATGACCAAAGACGTTAGCATGCGCCGGGCCGTCGCGCATTCTTCCATTTCCATTTGCATGCTACTTGTCGCGGTGCATCTGTTCGGATGTGCGGGGGCGTCGGCGCCCCCGAATGCGAACGATAGCGTGCAAAGTGCGCCCAATGATAATTCCAACCCGGCGAACGGAAACACCGATACCGCCGATACCATCGATGCTGGTGAAGCGAATCCCCTGCTCGATCCGCTCTCGATGCCCGGCGAGGCGACGCTGGCCATGGAAAACTTTCGCAGCGCCAGTCAATGTGCCGCATGCCACCCGAACCATTACAACGAGTGGCGGACATCGATGCACAGCTATGCCATGATCGATCCCGTCTTCCGTGCGCTGGTCGAGGCCCGCCAGCGAGACTTCGACGGCGAGCGAGATCGGTTTTGCACGCAGTGCCACAGCGCGATCGGCACGCGCGGCGGGGACATCGTGGAACACTTCTCGTTCGACGAACTCGAACCGATCACACTCGAAGGCATCACGTGCGAGTCCTGCCATAAGGTCACGGGCATCGTGCGCCCGTACAACAGCGGACACGTCCTCGACGACAACGCGGCCATGCACGGCCCGATCCAGGATCCGGTCGAAAACGCGTTCCACGAGTCAAAGTACTCCCCCCTGCACGACACCTCCGAGTTTTGCGCCGGTTGCCATGACGTCGTCGAGCAAAGCGGGCTCAACCTCGAACGGCCTTACGAGGAGTGGGTCACGTCGCCGGCGGGCGAGGCGGGCAGGAATTGCCAGAGTTGTCACATGCCGACGTATTCGGGTACGGCGGTCGATCCGGCTATCGCGGAAGCGCTGGGCGCCCCCGAGCGTGACAACCTTCATCGACACTGGTTTAGCGGCGTCGATTTGCCGCTGACGGATGACTTCCTGTCGGAGGACGAACTCGAAGAGGCTCGGGCGCGCGTGGTCGCACTGCTCGAGAGCGCCGGCGAGATCGAGGTGACAGCGGCCCCGACGGTTGTCGCCGGCGGTCAAATCGACGTGTTCGTCACCGTCCGCAATTTGATCGACGCCCACAACCTGCCGACGGGATCCACGTTCAACCGGCAGTTGTGGATCTCCGTGACCGCCACGGATGCGGAGGGCACGGCGATCTACCAAACCGGCGATCTCGACGCCAACGGAGACCTGCGCAACCACTTCAGCGAGTTGGACCCATATGGAGACGCGGACCTGATCACGTTCAACTCCGGTTTCATCGACGCGGACGGCAATCCCACGGTGTATCCGTGGAAGGCCGCCGAGCATATTTCCAATTCGCTCGCGCCTTTGTACGAAGTGACGCATACGTTCTTCGTGCCGACGAGCCCGGAGACCGTTGGTCCGGTCACGATCGAAACCCGCCTCCGGTTCCGTGCGTTTCCGCCGTTTCTGCTTCGCACTTTGGGATTGCCGCAATACATCGACAAGCTCGACATCACCGATATCGACGAGGCGACCATCACCGTCGAGGTCGAGTGATATGCAACCTGTTGAAGAATGTGTGGCACGGTCTTCCAGCCCGTGTTTTCACCGGCAACGGGCCGGCCAGCCCGCGGGTGCCGGTGCCACACCCAAGACCTGACTTCTTCAACAAGTTGACAGGTCGATCGACTCCAGTGAGCGCTTCGCATCGGCGCGTTTATGAGGAGTCGTATACACGGGGCGTTTCTCGCCTCACAGCCACGCGCGACCTCGGCAAAGAGCTTGTGCTGATGCTCACGTGGCTGGTGGTCCCCGCAGCACTTTACGGATGCAACTCCATGAGTCCCAACGCACCAGAGCGAGCCGATCAGCCCGAATCGGTCGAGACGGTCCAAGGAAACGCCGATCCCTGGGACACGTTCGAGAGCCCGATCGGTCTGCCCACGGGCATCCTCCAAATCGGCGACGAGGTGTTTCATGTCGAAATAGCCGCGACGCCAACGGCGCTTGAAACCGGCCTGATGGACCGCACCCACCTAGAACCCAACGCGGGCATGCTGTTCGTCTTCGATCAGCCGGAATTGCTACGCTTCTGGATGGTCGCGACGCCGCTGCCACTCGATGTCGCGTTCATCGATCCGGATTGGACCATCGTCGGCATGGCCACCATGGAGCCGCTGAGCGGCGAGATTCACGAATCGCCGGTACCGGCCCAATACGCCCTCGAGGTCGCCGCGGGCGAGTTTGCGCGGCGCGGTATCGCGGTCGGCGATACCGTCACGCCGCCCGACCTGTGATCGAACGCGCCCCGGTCT
>JADFHG010000051.1 GCA_022567365.1 Planctomycetota bacterium
CATCACGTGCTCGGTGAAGGGCACCTCCTGGCCCCGGGCGGGCAGCGCCCCCGCCAGACTCGCGGCCAACCCCACAAGCGGGATCAATAACGCCGGCGTGCTCAATGCCGCCTGCGGCCTCAATGCTGCCGCAAACGATCCTGCCGTCACTCTGCTGTGCTTCACGATATTGTCTCCTTGATGCGATTTGCCGTGGGGCGGTCTTGCGACCAATCCCCTCCACCTGAACATCACCGGCGGGAACCCCGATCGTCCCCTTCGTCGATCCTACGTCTCGATCCACCATTGTACCGATTCGGCCCCGGGTCGGCAACAAACACCGGCAAGATGCCGGTGCCACACACCTGCCACACCTGCCACGGACCGGTCTCCACGGAGGCCGCGAGATCCTTCGCTGCGCTCAGGATGACCGGATTGGGGGAAAAAGCGTAAAGCGGAACCGGCGGGGTGGCCCACCTCGTTTCGAGGTGGGGGAAACGACGGGTGGGGGAAACGATAATCCACACGCCGCCTGCGGACCCGGTCGTATCATCCAGACCCCCACCTTCAGGTATGTGTTTAGCGGTTCTTCCGCCAGTGCACGGTAGTTTCGACGTAGCGTCCGCCCTCCGCAGCGGCCATGGGCATGTGAAACGCTCCCGAACTTCTACGGTCGCCCGTCTTCGACGGCCGTTGCGGCATTGATGAACGCTCCATACGGGCGCGTCAGCCCGACCCCGACGAATCTAACGCCATCCAGTGGGGGCTCCGTTCGTGCTGGAGATGTGCGGTGTCCGCACTGTTGGATGCAACTCCTTCAGCCGCTCGTCAGTGGTCAACGGAGTTCCAAATGACTACGGAACCGTCCCGGCACACGGCGATCAGGCGACCGCCCGCGAATTGAAGGGCCGTCGCCCGACTCTCCAAGTCGCGGAGGGTCAGGACTTCGGCCCCCGTTTGCGCATCCCATACCTTGACGGCATCCTCGCGACTTCCCGTGACGACGCGCCGACCGTCCGGGGTAAACGTCACCGGAATCGCATCGTCGATCATGCCGATCGATCCATCGGTCGCGGTCGAGACCGCGGCGGGCTCTGGGGCGTCGGTGATCGCGGACGATGAACCCGGATCCCTTGCCGAGGGTGCATCTCCAATGTTGATACTCGAAACGACTCGACCATCGCTTAGGTTCCACACGCTTACCGTCGTGTCCCCATTGCCGACCGACACCAATCGCCGACCGTCCGGGCTGAATGCAATGCTGCCGACCCCACCCTCATGGCCGCGCAACTGGGTTTGCTCTTTGCCGGTAGCCACATCAATGACGCGTACGATGCCATCGGACGTACCCAGCGCCAAGCGTCGGCCGGGCGGGTCGAAGGCAATTGCGAGGACGGATCCCCCGGGTACATCCCAGACCATGTGTTCCGCGCCGGTATCGACGTCCCACAGGCGTACGGTCTCGTCATCGCCGCCGGAAGCAATGGTTCGACCGCTCGGGTCAAACGCGATGGCGCTGATGATCCCACTGTGCCCGAACGGTCTGCTTGTGGTCTCGCCGGTCTCGGCATCCCATACGCGCAGGTCGCTGCCCGCGGCTGAGGCCGCGCGTGCCCCGTCGGGGCTGATGGCCAATGCGCTGACTTCGCCGATGTGCTCGAGGTAGCGTGCGATGGAACGTCCCGTGTCGCTGGCGGATGCCTGAACGCCAGCCTCGGATCGACCCCACCGCCGGGCCGAGGAGACGATTGCGGCACCGTCACGGCTGATCGCGGCGTGCGTCACGATATCGATCTGCGCGCGCGAGTAGAGTGAAATAACGCCCGGCGTCTCGACCATCCGAATCCGTCGGTCGCGCCCGGCGGAAACCAGCCATTTCCCGTCCGGGCTGAACGCGACCGACCGGATCGAGTCATCGTGTATGAACAGCGTCGCGATTTCCCTGCGCCGGGCGGTGTCCCACACCTTGAGTGCCCGGTCCGCGCCGCCGGACGCGAGTCGCCGCGAGCCCGGGGCAAACGCGACGGTGTTGACCGCGGCCGTGTGTCCAAGAAATGTGTGAACCGGATCGCTGCGGTCAAGGCGCCACAACATGATCGATCCGTCCGCGCTTCCCGAAGCAACCCGCTGCGAGGTCGAGTCCACGGCCACGGAAAGAACCCGTCCGGTGTGTCCCTGCAGACGCGCGAGGATGTGACCATTGGTTGCGTCCCAGATACGCACGAGATGATCGTCGCACCCGGCGATCAAACGCCGCCCGTCCGGGCTGTACACCAGGGAGGTGACCGACACGCGGTTGGAGAAATCCGCAAGCGCCTGGCCCGTGGCCGTGTCCCAGACCCGCACCGCCGCATCCATGGCTCCAACCGCCAGTCGCGCACCGTCCGGGCTGAAGGCGACCGACGTTACCCGTTGCTTGGCGCCTTCGAGCGTCATCAAGGGCGCACCGGTCGCTACGTTCCAGAGTCGGACTGTTTTGTCGCGGCTGCTGCACGAGGCCATCGTCGATCCGTCCGGGCTTATCGCCACGGCTGAAACCTCTTTGTTGTGGCCGGTCAGGGTGCGCAGTTCGAGACCGCTGTCCACATCCCAAATCCGAATGGTCCGGTCCCATCCGCAGGAGACGATGAGCTTGCCGTCGGGGCTTACCACGACGCCGGTCACCTGATCGGTGTGGCCTATGAACGTCGGGCCGCTCGGGTCCGCCAGCCACTTCAAATGGCCCCACTCCCAACCCCGCAAATCGGGATTCGCGTTGTCCAGCAGTTCGCGCAGACGCCGCGTGTTGCCGACCGCGAGGGCATCCTGCGCGAGTGCCATGTGGTAGCAGTACAGCGTACGCTGCTGCTGCTCGGACGCGCGGTTGGCACGCATCAGCCCGATGGCCGTCGCGACTACGGCGACGACGAGGGAGAGCACGATTCCGCCCACGGCGAGCACGCCCGTCTTGTTGCGACTGATGAACTTGCGGGTGCGATAGAGCACCCGGTCCGGCTGAGCGCTGACCGGGAGTCCGTCCAAGTGTCGCCGGATATCCGTCGCGAACTGCTCCACCGATGCGTAGCGCTCACCGGGTTCTTTTCGCGTCGCTTTGAGGATGATGTTGTCCAAATCCCCGGCCAGCCTTGCGGCGAGCCGACTCGGACCGCCCTCACCCTCCGCGACCGTGGCGCACGTCGTCGGGCGATCGGATTCTCCGGCGGTCGTTCCCGACCGGTCGTTGGCGCGGGTGGCGGCCGAGCTGGGCTTCTCGATATCCTGTTCGCAGACGGCGCGTTCGTACGCACGCGGGTCGCGCCTGTCGATTCGATAAGGGCGCTCACCGGTAAGCAGCTCGAAGAGGACGATGCCGAGCGCGTATACGTCGCTGACCGTGGTAATCGCGCCGCCGCGAATCTGTTCGGGACTGGCGTACGCCGGCGTCATCAGTCGAAAGCTGGTCTGGGTGGCTGGCCCGCCGCGCTCCGGATCGAGCAGTTTGGCGATTCCGAAATCCAACAGCTTGACCGTGCCGTCGGGTGTCACGACGATGTTCGCGGGCTTGAGGTCTCTGTGAACGACCAGGTTCTGATGTGCGTGTTGCACGGCGGAGCAAACCGAAAGGAACAGGTCCAGGCGCCGATCGACGTCGAGCAAATGGGCGGCGCAGTATTCGTCAATCGGCGCTCCGTCGATGAACTCCATCACGAAGTAGGACCGCCCATCCTCCGTCGTGCCCCCGTCCAACAGGCGGGCGATATGGTGGTGGTTGAGGTTCGCCAGCACCTGCCGCTCGTTGTGGAATCGCCGCAGGATTTCGTCGGTGTCCATGCCGCGTTTGATGAGCTTGATCGCGACCGTACCCTCGTAGTCCGTGCGGCGCGCGAGGTAGACGCTGCCCATCCCGCCTCGCGCGATGAGTTTCTCGATCTGGTAGACGCGGAGACGCTTGCCGATCAACTGGTCGTCCAGCGCGGCTTCCGGCAGCAGCGTCGTCAGGTTGATGGGCAGCGGCGAAAGAAAGCCCCCCGAGGTAACGGTTGCGTCGTCCGCGATGAGTTTCTCGACCTGCGCACGAAGATCGCGATCCACGGCGCATGCCTTATCGAGATAGGCGTCTCGCTCGGATGCGTCCCGCTCGAGCGCGGCCGTGAAGATCTCGGTCACCAGCTCCCAGTGTTTCTTGTCCATGGGCTCAACTTCGCAGGCGGCCTCGCAGCCATGCCCGTGCGATGCGCAGATCGCGTTCCACCGTCGCCTTGCTGCAGCCCAAGAGTGCCGCGGTGTCCGCCGCCTTGAGACCGCCGTAGTAATGCAACATGAACACGGCGTGCTGACGTTCGCTTAAAGCCGCGAGTTCCTCCAGCGCCGCGTCCAGGGCGAGGAGATCCTCCCCTTGGGTAAGCGTGTCCAGCACGTCGCGGCTTGGATCGTCGGCCAGGGGCGACACGGAGTCAAGCGATACTTTCTCGCGATCCCCACCGCGTTTGACCGACTTGCGTCTCCGGGCGTGGTCCACGAGCACGCGGTGCATTGCCTTTACGACCGCGCCGAACAGGTGTGCCCGATTCTTCAAGTCGCCGAGTTCATTCCCGGCGAGGAGCCGGCAAAGCGCATCGTTAACGAGCGCCGTGGGCTGCATGGTGTGATCGGGCCGCTCTCGGCTCATGAAAAACGATGCCTGACGGCGAAGCTCGTCGTATATCAGCCCCACGAGCCGTTCCGTCGCGGCAATGTCTCCGCGGCGAATATCGGCCAATAGGCCTGTCACATCGGTTCGACCTGTGCCGTCCATCGTGTAGAATCCTTCGGCAAAGATGAGGGCGCTAGGCCGTTTTTTCGCATGATCCTATGGACGCCGCAAGTCGGCGGACGGTTTCGCGGGGCGTGTGGTGCGCCGGCGGATCGGTCAGGGCGGCTCGCGCGGGTGTGGCACCCGGCGTCCGGAGTATTCTAGGCACGTGTTTGGAGGATTCGAGATCGCAATGCAAACGACACGAGATTCGATGAAGCTGGGGCGGGCGCGGGCGGCTCGCCTTTTTGTATGCGCGGTGGCGGGGGGTTGTCTCGCGCCTGTGGTACCGGCTCGCGCACAGAGCATGCCGCCTGAGACACTTGAACGCGTCAAGAAGGCGTCCGTCATGGTTTGGCAGGCGCTATCCAAGAGGTCGAAGGGTGATACGAAGCAGGGTTCGGGGACAGGCTATTTCATAAACCGGACCGGCTTGGCGATCACCAACAACCACGTCGTCGATCCCGCGCACCGGAGACCGAAGTGGCAAAAGGACGCGATCCACTACTCGATCGGGCAGATCGTGATCACGGTGATCACGGATGCCGGCACGGACGATGAAAAAGAATGGGAGGCCATACGCCTTTACCAGAACGAATGGGCGGATCAGGCCCTGCTTCAGGTCATCGACGAGGACGGCGAGAATCTGGAAACCCCCGACTATCTCGAGTTCCTCCCGGAGTCGCAGCTCAAGATGGACATGCCGGTCTGGGCGTTCGGTTTCCCGGATGGTCAGCGTCGCACGTCGGGGCGTGGAAAATCGCCTGAGGTCACCGTCACGCGCGGGAGGGTGGTCGGTCTTCCTGTGACGCCGTCCGGACGCCTCCGGATGATCCACAGCGACGTGTCGGCGAGACCCGGCAACAGCGGCGGTCCGGCCGTCAGCCGGGAGGGGATGCTGGTCGGGACGGTTACGGTTATGGCCAGCCCGGACGACCGCGAGGACTTCGGCGGCGGAGACAATACGGGGCTCGTGCCGGCGCGCATCACTGCGCAGGTGGCCGCGTTGGCCTATCGAAAGGGAGACATTCCTGATGGATCCGACTTCGCACCATTCGTAACCGCACTGACCAACGATGAGGGTCGGATCAGCATTCCGCAATTCCAAAGATGGGAAACGCGCGACATGGTTTTCCTGGAGAATGGCGATCGAATCCCGGGCAACATTTCGACGGAAAGCATCACGTGGGACTCGCCGCTGGGATCGATCGAGGTATCCACAAGGGCCATCGCGTATGTGACGACCGATGACGACGGGTCCAATCTCTATCTCGAAGGCGGTAGTAGAATCGCTTCCTCGGATGTCACATCTTCGTTCAAATTCGAGGCGGTCAATGGCGAAAAGACCGAGATGCAGTTTGAGGACATCATGGTGGTCGGTTTCCGAAAGGAGGACCGCGCAATTGCGCCGGTAAAGGGCAAGGTCATTCTGTTCGAGGCCGACGTGGCTCGCCTCGTGCTCTCCAGTGTGACGGGCACGACGACGTTTGAAACCGAAGCCGGCGACGTCGAAGTCGATTTCAACGAGATTGTGCGCATCGATATCAACGAGGACGACGACAACCAGCGTGTCTCGTTGCTCGACGGCACCGTGATGTCGGGAGACTTCAGCGAGGATGATATGTACACGGGTATCATCGCGGCGACTGAGATTCCAATCAAGTTTAATCTGAGCGAGGTTGGACGTGCGACGATTGAACTTACGGAAATCGGGCGGTCGGGAGAGCGCGTGGCCGGCTTGGACTTGCAGGGCGTCATGGCCAAAGCCGGCAAGAGCGTACGGTCCATCGTCGACAAGATAAAAGCGGGGAACATCGAGAGCGCGCGGGCTAGGATCGACCGGCTGATGCGGCCCGAGAAGTTCAAGAAGATGGGGTCGATTAAGAAGGATCGCTTGCGGCTGCTCGATGGCATCGTCGCACTCCGCGAAGGTCGCTACAAGGAAGCCAACACCGCCCTTCGGAAGGCCGGACGGTCCAAAGACGAAAACGTATCCGGCTACGCATCCTCGTTTTCCGCAGTCCTAAAGCGCTTCGGAACTGAATACAAGGGCAAACCCCTCAGCGATCCGACCGCGGTTGTTCTTGCGGGCGAAGTGGTGGCGAAAGAGGTGCTCCATGACATCCGTCGGCGACTGTCCGGTGTCAGCACAAAGATGGAGGCCGCCGAGAAGGGCGAATACAAGAAAGCGCTGACCGCCGTTTCCAGTTTCGAGCGAAAGGTAAGGAAAATCGCGGTCTTTGGCGGCGAACAGGCAGACCTCGAACTTGCCCGATTGTATCGACACGGAATGATAACGTGTACGAATGAGATCCTCCGCATTTATGAGGAGATCCGGCAGTTGGAGGATGATGCCCGGGCCAAAAACCAACAACCGCGCCGAGCGCCCGCTCGCAGAGGCCGTGGCCGGGGTCGGGGCGGTGCCGGCGCGGGCAACCGCTTGCAGCGCGAGACCAACGATCTGCAAGAACAAGTCCGGGAGGCAATAACCACCTATTATGAAC
Source organism: Planctomycetota bacterium (assembly GCA_022567365.1). Classification (GTDB taxonomy): domain Bacteria; phylum Planctomycetota; class Phycisphaerae; order UBA1845; family UBA1845; genus JADFHG01. Next base: position 7,255 of record JADFHG010000051.1, read on the forward strand.
TCTATGAGAAACACTCCGAGATGGGCTTCATTCTCCCCGATAACGACTTGCAGCGGATGGTCGAAGCGGAGGCGGAAGCAGACGAGGATGATCACGACGACGACAAACCCTAGGAGCGGCAAGAAGCGGTGACGTATTGACCGCGCCGACCGTTTGTCAGCCTATCCAAAGGAACGATCAAGCGGCGTCCCGTGCATATGACGGGGCGCCGCTATTGCATTGGCACGCCACATCGAGACATGGCGAGTGCCCGCTACATCTACGTCTCCCAGCACGCAACCCAATGATCATTGTCGCATTGCCGAAGCTCCGGCGCGCCCGACGCCTCTTCCGGGAATCGCTCGACGCACCGTCGCAGCAGCGGCACGGCGGTGGCGTGTTCCGGCGCTGCCGTGAACCGTTCTCGGTCCCGGGCGCGCTCGACGCAGAGCGCGCAGCGGGGGTGAAACCGACAACCCGAAGGCAAGTGCCGCGGGTCGGGCGGGCTGCCGGGGATCGCCTGCAAACGATCGGCCCGCTCGCCAAGACGCGGCGCGCAAGCCATCAGCCCGCGGGTGTAGGGATGTAGGGGCTTGGCGAAAAGCCGCGCCACCGGGGCGTGTTCGACCACTCTTCCCGCGTACATGACGTATACATAGTCCGACCACCGCGCAACCACGCCCAGGTCGTGCGTGATGAGCAGGACGCTCATGCCGGATTCGCGCTGCACCTCGCGGAGAAGGTCGAGAACCTGCATCTGTAACGTCACGTCGAGTGCGGTCGTCGCCTCGTCCGCAATCAGGAGCGATGGTCCGCAGGCGAGCGCCATCGCGATCATCACCCGCTGACGCATGCCGCCCGAAATCTCGTGTGGATACGCCGCGGCACGGCTTTGCGGGGCTCCGATTTCGACTTTGACCAACATTTCGATCGCCGCCTGCATCGCGGCGCGTCCGCGAAGCTCGGTGTGCAGCTCGAAGGCCTCGGCGATCTGTTCGCCTACGGTGAAGACGGGGTTGAGCGACGTCATCGGCTCCTGGAAGACCATCGCGATTCGGCTCCCGCGAATCTCGCGCATGGCCCGATCATCGAGACGCAGGAGATCAACCGGCGGCGTATCCGGGCGGTCGTTCAGGATGATCGACCCCTTGATGATGCGGCCCGGCGCGGCGATCAGTCGCATGATGGACAGCGCGGTCGCGCTCTTGCCGCAGCCGCTTTCACCCACGAGGGCGACGGTCCGGCCGCGCTCGATGGCGAGGGAGAAACCGTCCACCGCGCGGATGTCCCCTTCGTCCGTGCGAAACAGCGTTGCCAGGTCGCGCACCTCGAGGAGCGGCGCGCCATGGTCGCAATGACCGGTGTCGAGTGCCATATACTTACACCAAGGTGTCCGCGCGTGATTTTGGGTCGTATGCGTCGCGCAGCCCGTCGCCGACGAAGTTCAGCGCCATCAGCGTGACCACGAGCAATCCGCACGGATAGCACAACAACCACCAGAACCCGACAAACGTATTGACCGCCTGCACGCCGTCGGCGGCGAGGCGGCCGATCGACGGAATCGGCTGCTGCACCCCGATGCCCAAATAGCTGAGGAACGCTTCCTGAAGGATTGCCTGCGGGATGACCAGCGACGCATAGACCGTCACCGGACCCACGAGGTTGGGCAGGACGTGGCGAATCAATATCCGCAATCGCCCCGCGCCGGCGGCGCGGGCTGCTTCGATGAAGGGTTGGTCGCGAAGCGCCAAGACCTGCCCGCGCACGACGCGTGCCATGGTCAGCCAACTCACGCCTCCGATCGCGATGAACAGGATGACAACCTCCGCGAAACGCGTCTCTCCGCCGAGAAGCGCCGCCAGCGGTCTGGTCAGCGCGATCTTCAAAATGATCACCATCAGGATGTAGGGGAGCCCGTAGAGCACATCGACGATGCGCATCATTGTCGTGTCGATCCACCCGCCCGACAACGCGGCGATGCAACCCCATGGCACGCTGACAACGACGGAGATCGCGGCGGCCGCCAGTCCGATCGCGATGCTCACGAGGAATCCCATCAGCAGGCGAACCATCAGACTCCTGCCCAAATCGTCGTGACCAAGCCATGACGAAGAGCGGTGAAACAGCCGGGCAATCGACACGCGGACGCCCGTCTTTGGCGACCCCTCGCACTCGACGTCGAACACGTCGAACGCCACGACCGGTGTGAACGAGGGGGTATGGCGAACGGCCGAGTCGAGCGATTGCACGTCGTACCAGCGCCCGGCGAACGGCAAGGCGGCCGTGGCGATCGCACCCAGCCCCAAGAACGCGTACAAGCTGAGTGACGCGAGGCGGTTTCGCCGAAAGCGTCGCCAGCCTCGGCGCTCGGCGCGACGGTCGTTTGCGATGGGTGCCATCAAACGGCCCCCGAGATTCGCGGGTCGATCCAGCCATATAGGACATCGACCACGATGTTCAATGCGATCAGAATCGACGCGTAGACGAGCACGGTGCTCATGATCAGTCCGGGGTCGTGATTCAGCGCGGCGTTGACGAAGTGTTGCCCGAGTCCCGGCACACCGAACACCTTTTCCACCACGAACGAGCCCGTCATCGTCTGGGCCGCCGCGGGTCCGAGGTAGCTCAAGACCGGAAGGAACGCGACCTTGAGCGCGTGTTTCCAAACGACGGTGCGGGGTGGCGCGCCTTTCGCGAGGGCCGTGCGGATGAAGTCGGCGCCAAGCACGTCGAGCATGCCGGTCCGCGTAAGACGTGCGATATACGCCATGAGCGGCAAAGACAGGGTCAGCGCGGGTAGCGGCAGATGGGCGAGCGTCCCCCAGCCGCCGATGGGAAACCACCCCAGGTACACGCCGCCAACCGTAAGCAGCAGTGATCCCGTGACAAAGGTTGGCACCGAAATCCCCAAGAGCACGAGGCCCAGCGTCGTGACGTCGAACCAACCGTTGCGCCGGACCGCGCTCATCACACCGACCGGGACGCCCACGAGCACACCCAGAAACACCGCCAACAAACCCAGCATGATCGACACGGGCAGCGCGTCCGCGATGATCTGGTTGCAAGTCCAATCGCTGTAGCTGAACGACGGGCCGAAATCGAGCGCGACCGCGCCCCGGAGAAACTCACCGAAGTAGATCCAGTTGTTGTCCATGTTGTAGCGGATGCGAAGGGCGGCCTCCGCTTCCGGCGGGATGTTCCGCTCGCCCTGACGGAACGGATTGCCGGGCACGGTGATCACCATCAGGAACGTGACTGAATATACGCAGACGATCGTGAGCGCCCCGAGGACCAGCCGCCGCACGATGCGCGCGATCATCGATCGCCCCCGCGAGCGGATTCATCGATCCACACGTAACGAAACGGAAAAACCATTCGGGCGTTGGGGTGTAGCCCTCGAACCCAGGGCTGGATCGCGATCGGGGCGGTGTAATGCAAAATCGGCAGGATGGGAAAATCCTCTTGGACGATGATCGCCTCGGCCCGTCGGAGCAATTCGCTGCGATCCGAGCGGTCGGCTGTTCGTTTGGCTTCGGCGAGGAGCGCGTCGTAACGGGCGTTGGAGTACCCGGAGTCGTTGTTGCCGTTGCCGGTCGCCAGGCATTCGAGAAACGTGGTCGGGTCGTTGTAGTCGGCGTACCAATTGCCCCGCGCGACAATGTATCGTCGGTTGGCTTTGTCCTCGCCGAACGTCTTGCTCTCCTTGCCGCGGAGTTCGACCTTGATCCCGAGGTTGCGGGACCACATCCGAGCGACCGCCTGACAGACGCGCTCGTCGCGAACGGTGTATAAAATATCCACGGGCGGCATGCCCTCCCCACCGGGATACCCCGCCTCCGCCAATAGGCGCCGGGCTTCGTCGATATCGACGGTTGGCCCGACCGGCGGATCGTAGTGCGGAATCGCCCCGGGCGGCACGAAACTGTGCGCGACGATATCGCCCCGCTTCAGAACGTCCTCGACGATCGCCCGCTTGTCAACGGCCAGACTCAGCGCCTTGCGCACCCGCCGGTCGCGGCAGGGATTCTCTCGACCGGCGACGCTCTCGCTCGCGCAGTTGAAGTTCATGAAGTATGTCGCCGAGAGTGCGCACCGGTGAAAGTCGGTTCGCTCGCCGGTCATCGCCAGTCGGGCGATCTCGTGATCATACGCGACGTCCATGCTCGGCAGAAAGTCCACCAGGCCCGCTTCGTAGGCCATGATGGCCGCGTTGACGTCATCATACACGAGCATGTCCACGGTTCGGCACGCGATCGCCGCCGCGTCTCGGAAGAACGGGTTCACCACGAGGCGCGCGCGGCGCTTGAACTTCCAGTCCGCAAGTCGGTAGGGCCCGTTGGTGATCAAGCCGGGATACCCACGCGCGTGGTAGTCCGGTTTGGTCCACTGGGAGTCATACACCACGAGCC
>JADFHG010000547.1 GCA_022567365.1 Planctomycetota bacterium
GGAAACAGGGAACACCGATTATGCGTACCGCGATCCTGGTGGCGACCGTGCTCGTGACCGCGGTCGAATTGCGGGCGCAGGTCTTCTCATATGAATGTGACTCGACTCCGGACGAAGCCGGATGGGAACTGTTTCAGAACTTCTGTGACGCCGAAGAGTGGAGTGACAACGGATTCTTGTTCCAACACGTGGGGTCGTGCCGCCAATTCCCGGGAGAGGGTCAGCAGATAGACTACACGAAGGCGCTCGACGATTTCCTCGGCGTCGAGGATTTCTTTCTCTGGTGGGTTGTCTCGACGGACGGCGATCAAAGCGAGATACCGTTCGGCGGACCCGTTGGCCTTTCGACGTGGAACGGTGGCAGCGTTCTTTACCTCCTGTTCATCGCGAGCGATCAGGTCAAGTTCCTGCGCGACGTCGATCTTCCGATTATCTTCGTCGATATCGAACCAGACATCCAACATAGCTACTACCTCGAGCTTCACGGGACCGAATCGTACGCCCTTTATATCGACGGCGAGGTCGTCGATTCCGGTATCCCGGTTGGTTCCGCAACCACCCTGTTCCCGCGCGTCAACATGCGTGCCAAATCCGTCTTCGTAAACAGCACCGCGATCTGGCAGGCGATCCGCTGGGGACAAATCCCGGAGGATGCGAGCTTCGACTTCGACAGCGATGAGGACGTGGATCATCACGACTATTATTACGTGGCCGAGTGTCTAGGGAAGACCGGTCCCGGAATTTTCGGCGGTCCCGAAAACGACGCCGGCCCCGGCTGCCGCTTCGCCGATTCCGACAACGACGGCGACGTCGATCTCAAAGACATCGCCGCATTCCAGAACGCGTTCACCGGCGAAGGGGGTTGACCATTCCGACTGGCTCGGCGGGGGCCTCGCCCTCCCGATCGAATCCGCAGGTTCAAGGTTGGACGTATCCCTAATCGCCGCCCGACACCGGCACGATGCGCGCCGCGGTCAACGTCGCCCCCGTGAGGGAATCGACGAACTCGACGGAGGCCAAAACCTCCCCGTGCGGCGGCGGCACTTCGCCCGGCGAGAACGGACATTCCAACGCGTAATGGTTGGTGGCGAATCGTCCGTGCCATTTCCGATTGAGGGCGTCCGCGTCGTCGAAGATGCAATCGCCCAGCAATCGCGCACCCTCCTGCCTTAGATCAAGCAGTTTGACGCGGATCATGCGGGCCGACTTCACCGCAAACCCGTCCGCGTCGATGGGGCGCACGTATACGGTCACGCCATCGTCGCCGGGACTGTCGTCATAGTTACCGCCGCGCGATCGGCTTACGATCTCGATCCTGACCGGCGCGAGCAGCTCGACCTTGCGGTCGCCGTCCCAGGATTGCAGCGTCGCCACCTGCCGCTCCAGTCGGTGGATGCGGGCGTTGCGATCGGCCACGTCTCGCTCGAACCTCGTGTTCGCGAGGCGCAACCGCTGGTTGTCCTTCCGCGTCTGCATCAGCAACTCGTGATCGCTGCAACCGCCACACCAGACGGCCGCGCAGGACAGTATCGCCGCGAGGTGGAAACGGCGCCGGGTTCGTGTCAGCCTAAGGATCATGCAGGCTCGTATATCCTACGCCCGGCGTTTCCGCAACCCGACGCGAGAACGACCGCATACGGTAGACGCGGCAGGGTCGGCTCGATACGCTTCCCACTGGCCGCAGGCGGCCGTTGAGTCGAGAAGCGCGGCCACTCCGAATCGTGAGTACGAACTATGCCCGGTACAAATCTCGTCACACAATACCTTCCCGAGTTTCAACTTGCCGGGCGTACTTTGCTTGAATGCGGGTGCAACAACTCGCACTCGGGCAACCTATCCGTGCGGTGTGTCAACGCAAACGCCAACGCAGGTGCGGCATCATCGGCAGACCCCGCGCCCGACACCGTGCTGATCACGCGCACCGGTGCGATGCTCGCCGCCCTTGGCGCGGACGACCTCGTCGTCACGTCCATGATGCCCACGCCCGACGAACGGGCGGCCGCCAGCACCGAGCTACCCGTTCATCTGGCGATCTATGAACAAACCTCCTACGGGTCGATCGCCCACGGCCACGCACCGTGGGCGGTGCTCGCGGGGTGGATGTGTGATGAACTCAGACCGATCGACGTCGAGGGTGCGTACTATTTCGGTCGGGTTCCCGTCGTCGAGTGCGTACCGGCTACGGCATCGGCGAAGACGGGGGCGGCGTTGGCCAAAGCCCTGGCGGACGTGCCCGTCGTCATCCTCCGCGGCCACGGCGTGTTCGCGGTGGGGAATCGAATCACGGAGGCCATGCAGAGGATCACGAGCGTCAACGACTCGGCGCGTCTGTTTGTCGAGGCACGTCGGTCCGGTCTCGATACGACGATGCTCGCGCAAAAGGAATACCTCGACTTCGGGCGTGGCCCGTGATCGGGCAATGCGCCGCCGGGAAACCAAACTCGTGATCCACGGTAGGTGGATGCGGCTCCCGGTGGCGGCCACCCCCGGTAGCGCCC
>JADFHG010000548.1 GCA_022567365.1 Planctomycetota bacterium
CGTCGTACCGCAGCAGTACGCGCATCGCTTTCTCCTCGATCCCGAGAATCTCGCGGCCGTTTTCCATGCAGTAGTGTTCGAGGAAGTGCTTCGCGAGCAGCGGGACATCGGCGATCCGATCCACGAGCGCCGGCATTTCGATCGAAACGACGTTGATCCTGTAGTAGAGATCCTTGCGAAACCTCCCGGATTCGACTTCGGCCTCGAGATCCACGTTGGACGCGAGCAGCACGCGCACGTCGACCTTTTGGGTCTTGTTGCTGCCGACGGGTTCGAACTCGTGCGATTGCAACACGCGCAGCAGCTTGATCTGCAACGCGGGTGAAGCCGTCGATATTTCGTCGAGGAAGATCGTCCCGCCGTCGGCGACGGTGAACTTGCCGTCTTTCGCCGCAACCGCGCCGGTGAACGCGCCTCTGGCGTGTCCGAACAGCTCGCTCTCGAGAAGCGTCTCGGGGATGGCGCCGCAGTTGACCTCGATAAACGGCTTGTCGTAGCGGTCGCTTTGTTGGTGAATCACGCGGGCCACGAGCGACTTTCCGGTGCCGGACGAGCCGAGCAGAAGGACGTTGACTTTCGATTTGGCGACGGCCTCGATCAGGTCGAACACCTTCAGCATCCGGTGTCCTTGTCCAATGACGCTGTCGAGACCGTAGCGCATGTCGAGCTGTTTCCTGAGGCGACGATTCTCGCGAATGAGGCATTGTTGCGAAAGCGCGCGTTCGATCCCGATCTTCAGTTCGTCGTCGATGATGGGCTTCGTCAGGTAGTCGTATGCGCCCATCTTGATGGCCTCGACGGCGCTCTCGATAGTGCCATAACCCGTCATCATGATCACGACGGTCTCGGGACATTGCTTGCGCACGTGGCGCAATAGTTCGAATCCGTTACCGGCCGGCATGTTCACGTCGGTAATGACGATGTCGAACGCCTTGCGGTTGACCGCGGTGACGGCGCCGGCGAGCGAAACCGCCGTCTCGGCGGCGTACCCCTCCAGGCGCAGAAACTCCGCCAACGACTCGAGGATGATGCGGTCATCGTCTACGATCAGAATGTCGGCATCGACGTCCGGCATGGGTTTCGCACTCCTCTAATGATCCTCGGATACCGGGCTGCCGGTAGGCATATCCCGCGGGCGGTCGTCCGCGAGACGACGTCCCTCCTTACCGCCTCGACATTGGTCAAGGGGAAGACGGATCGTGAAGACCGCGCCGCCCTCCTCGCCCGGCGCCGCGCTCAGCGTGCCGTTCAGATCCCCGATGAACTCCTTGCAAATCGCGAGCCCCAGTCCCGTCCCCTTGCCCGGTTCCTTGGTCGTGAAGAATGGTTCGAACACGCGATCGACGTCGTCCGGGAGTCCATGCCCCGTATCGGCAATCCTGACCACGACTTCGCGAGCGACGACACCCGCGCTAATGGTCAGTGTGCCACCGTCCGGCATCGCATCAATGCCGTTTCTGATGAGGTTGCCCATGACCTGCGAGAGACGCCCGCCGCTCACCGATGGCATGTCGCGGCTTTGGAGATCGACGGCGATGATCACGCCGTTCTCATCGGCGCGAGCGGCGGCCGCGCGAACCGCCTGTTCGACCAACTCGTTGATTCCCATCTCGTCGAACGCCCCATGCGTCGATCGCGAGAATTCGAGGAGATCGCCGATGATCTGCATCATGCGCTCAACACCGACTCGCGATTCATCCAGATAGGTCTTGAGCTTCGATGGGTCGGACCCGCCGGCCACGCGTATCGCCAGGTTGATGTATCGTAGGATACCGTCGAGCGGGTTGTTGAGTTCGTGTGCGACGCAGGCCGCGAGCTTTCCAATCGCCGCAAGCCGCTCGATGACGGCCATCCGCTCCTCCGCGCCCGCGCGATGGGAATTCTCCTCGATTACGATGACGATTCCTGAGGACGGCGCGGTGGCACCGCCCACGAGCGGCATGCAGGTGAGCTCGAAAAGCGTCGGCGAGGATTCCCGTTCGCCCCGGTCGAACATACAGTCGAAAGTGCATCGCGCACCCGTCTGAACGATCCGCTGGATTTCCACCGCCCAACCGTCAAACGAATCGAGAAAGCGCACCCCGGCGAACGCCGCCTCGACGTCGCTGCCGTCTTCGAGCCAAGTCGATGCGAGTCCATTGCGGTAGCGCACAACGAGGTCGCTCCCAACCACGAGAATGCCCGCACCGAGGCTTTCGAGCGCTTGCAGGGCGATTGCGGCGTCCGTTTCAAGCGCATCACCCGGGTGGGTCTTCGCCGGGCTCGCCTTGTTGCCGCGCAATCCGTAGTTTCCTTTCATATCGGACCGCCTCTTGTGTTCCCCGCCGGGGCATGGGTTTCCCGGCAGTGGTTCGAATGCGTTCGTCGCTGGCCGGTTACCGCTCGGCATTCACGCCTAGCAGCGTGTTGAAAAAAGCGGACTGTGTGTGTGGCACCTGTTTTCGACCGGTGAAAACAGGTGTGGCACCGGCTAATAGCCAATACTGTCCGGGATT
>JADFHG010000549.1 GCA_022567365.1 Planctomycetota bacterium
CCCGGTGCGACCGCGGCGAGGTTGTCCAGATGGACGGTTGTGCCGTCCGCGATCGTGAGCATGTATTTCGCCGGCGGAAGTTCGCCGGTGACGAGTTCTTCGCGTTTGAGGAAGAGGTCGGTAATGGGAAGCCCGAGTGCCTCGATCTTGGCGATCACGGCGTCGAGCACGCGGCACTCCGCGAGCGAATGGCGGACAATGTGGTGCGCGGGCAGATCGTTCTCGCCGTTGCCCTCCGAACCATTCGACCTCGCGAGCAAGACGTGGCGGGCCTCGATGACCTCCACGGCGCCGCCGTCGCCGCCTTCCGAGCGGGCGAGTTCGGCGAGCGCCTGATCGTCCTGGATGAAGCGCCGCTCGACCGTCGCACCGTCGGGCCGATGAATCGCCACGAGGATCTTCGGTAGACCTTCTTCCACGCTGCCGCGCAGTTCGAGCAATTCCGGAAAGGCGACGCCTCGTCTTGCGAGAATCTTCTCCTGTGTGCCCAGCGCGTCGAGATGGTTGACGAGTGCCGCCAAGTCGGCGCCGCCGATGGTCTTCTCGCTACCGTCGGCGTCGCGGACGACAAGCGACGTTTCCGCGAGTCCGATCTCCGCGAGTTTTGCGTTCAGGGTTCCATCGTCCAGTATGTACTCGATCTTCTTGCCCTTCTTGACCTGATACAGCGGCGGTTGCGCGATGTAGACCATTCCCTGTTCTATCAGCGGCCGCATGTGGCGGAAAAGAAACGTGAGCAGAAGCGTGCGGATGTGCGAACCGTCCACGTCGGCATCGGTCATGATGACGAGTTTGCCGTATCGGCACTTGGACACGTCGAACTCTTCCTTGCCGATACCGCAGCCGATGGCGCAGATGATCTTGGTGATCTCGTCGTGGGAGAGCATCTTGTCGACGCGGGCTTTCTCCACGTTCAGGATTTTCCCTTTGAGCGGCAGGATCGCCTGGGTGTACGAATCTCGACCCTGTTTGGCGATTCCGCCGGCCGAATCTCCCTCGACCAAATAGACCTCGGTTTCCTCGGGATTCTTGCTGCGACAATCCCAAAGCTTGCCCGGGAGCCCCGCCGTGCTGAGAACGCTCTTGCGGGAGAGCTCGCGGGCCTTTCGCGCGGCTTCGCGGGCCTGTGCGGCTTGAATACCCTTTTGTACGAGACGTTTCGCGTCGACCGGATGTTCCTCGAAGTACTCGCCGAGTTTCTGGTTGACGAGCTGTTGGACAAACGTCTCGACCTCCGGGTTGAGCAGTTTGACCTTGGTCTGGGCCTCGAACTGCGGGTCGCGGAGCTTGACGGATACGATGGCGACCAAGCCCTCGCGCCAATCATCGCCGGTTACCGTCGTGTTGCCCTTGATCAGGTTGTTCTTCTTCGCGTAACTGCTCGCCACGCGTGAGACCGCCGCCTTAAAAGCGGACATGTGCACACCGCCGTGGACGTTGTGAATGTTATTGGCGAAGCAGAGGATGTTTTCGCTATAGCTATCCGTATAGAGCAGGACGATGTCCGCTTGCATGGCAAGTTTCGCGTCCTCTCCGCGAATGACGATGATGTCCTTGTGCAGGCGTTCCGTTCCTTCGGCCAGATGAGCGCAGAAGTCTTTTAGCCCGTCCTCGTAATGGAAGTCCGACTCCTGTCCGGTCGTCTCGTCGACCAGACGGATCCGAAGACCGTCATTGAGATAGGCGAGCTCGCGGAGACGGTTCTGAAGCGTTTCGTACTTGAACTCGCACTCGGTGAAGACGTTTGGGTCGGGCTTGAATTCGATGGAAGTTCCCGTCTTCTCCGAACCTTCGAATACCTTCAAGTGTTCGTGGATCTCGCCGCGGCGGAAGCTCATCGTATAGGTTTTTCCCTGACGATGGACCTCCACGCGGAGCCATTCGCTCAGCGCGTTGACCACGCTCACGCCCAACCCGTGCAGCCCCCCGGATACTTTGTAGGAACTGCTGTCGAATTTTCCTCCGGAGTTGAGCACGGTCATGATAACTTCGAGGGCGGGACGATTGTTGAGCTTGGGGTTTTCATGCTTCATCGGGCCGACCGGGATCCCCCGGCCGTTATCAACGACGGTGCAACTTCCGTCGGCGCTCAGCCGAACAAGCACGGTGTCGCAGTACCCGGCGAGCGATTCGTCAACCGCGTTGTCGATGACCTCGTACACGAGGTGGTGCAGGCCCGTCGTTCCCAGGCCGCCGATGTACATGGCCGGGTTTTGCCGGACGGCCGACAGCCCCTCCAGGACCGTGATGTTCGATTCGTCGTACTCTTGGTTTGTGGCTACTTCGTTGCTCATGGTGATTATTAGTTGTCGCGCTTTGCCGGTTGGCGGTGAGCCGCTGATACGGATATGCGGGTATTCATTTGCAGCATGGGCTTTCAGACCGTATTTGCATCGACTATGGGGCGGCCTGCCGAACCCACTTGCGGGTGTCGGTGCCACAAGTTTGATTTCGACTTCTTCAGCAAACGGCTAGTCGATCGCCAGTAAG
>JADFHG010000052.1 GCA_022567365.1 Planctomycetota bacterium
CTGTTCGGCGCACGCCGCCGGATTACGACGTGGCGGCGCCTGTGGCTGGCCCTTGCGCGGGCGGAAAAGCGGGCCGGTCTGCCCATCAAACCCAAGCAGTTGGCCCAACTCGAGCGAACCCTCGAGGACATCGATTTCCGATCGGCCGCCCGATACGAAAAGAAACTGCGGCACGACGTCATGGCGCATCTCCATGCCTGGGGCGATAAGGCCCCCGACGCGCGGGGCATCCTCCACATGGGTGCGACGAGCGCGTTCATCGTCGACAACGCCGACCTCATCATCATGCGCGACGGCCTGCGCCAGATCGCGGTGTGGCTCGCCAACGTCATCGACGCGTTGGGCGCGTTTGCCAAGAAACACCGCGCTCTGCCGACGCTCGGCCTGACCCATTGCCAGCCGGCGCAGGTGACCACGGTGGGTAAGCGCGCGGCCCTTTGGTGCTACGACTTCGTTCGCGATCTCGAAGAGATCGAATACCGACTAAACGGGCTCAAGTTTCGCGGCGTGAAGGGCGCCACCGGAACGCAGGCGAGCTTCCTTGCGCTGCTCGGCGGCGATCATGACAAGGTCCGGCGTCTCGAGGCCGACGTCGCCAAGCAGTTTGATTTCAAACAGATCGAACCGATCACCGGCCAAACGTATTCGCGAAAGGTGGACGCGCAAGTCGTCTGTTCGCTCGCACAGGTCGCGACCAGCGTACACAAGTTTGCCAACGACGTTCGTCTGCTTTCCAACTTTCGAGAGATCGAGGAGCCGTTCGAATCGAAGCAGGTCGGTTCGAGCGCGATGCCCTACAAACGAAACCCGATGCGCTGCGAGCGTGCGACCGGGCTCGCGCGGTTCGTGATCTCGCTCGTGCAGTCGCCGTTGCAAACAGCCGCCGAGCAGTGGTTCGAGCGATCGCTCGATGATTCCTCGAACAAGCGCCTGAGCATCCCGGAGTCGTTTCTCGCGACCGACGGGATGCTCGCGATCGTCACCAACGTCTCACGCGGTCTGGTCGTTTATCCAAGGGTAATCGAATCGCGGCTTCGCGCGGAACTGCCGTTTATGGCCACCGAGGACATCATGATGGCCGCCACGGCCGCCGGCGGAGACCGCCAGGCACTGCACGAACTCATCCGAGGCCATTCCCACGCCGCGGCCTCGCGCATCAAACTCGAGGGCGCCGAGAACGACCTGATCGACCGACTGTCGCGCGACTCGGCGTTTGACGGTGTCGATTTCAAGGATGTGATGCGGCCCGGGCGCTACGTCGGTCGCGCGCCGCAGCAGGTCGATGAATTCGTCCGCGAATTCGTCACGCCTGTTCGACGCCGATATCGCAGCACCCTCGGGCGGGCCAGCGACCTTGCGGTGTAATTCCGCGCGCCGGGCTTGGTGTCGTGTTTGACGAATCCTGGGGTCTTCTGAGCCGCGGGCTTTAGCCCGCGCGGTGTCACGGACTTGGCGCGACGTTCCGTTATTCACGAATGCCCGCGCGGGCTGAAGCCCGCGGCTCGGTTGAGAATCATAGTCGCGGGATTTGTGAAACACGGTGCTGAGAGTGCGTCCCAAGGGCCCTCCCTCACGGTCGGGGTTCGGAAAACGGTGGTGGTCGCGTCGCCGGAATCCGATTGGTGGTCGCCAATACAGGCACGGTCAATACGGGCTGATTCGAGCCGCGCCGCCGCATCGCGGGGATCGACACGCGAGCGACAACGTCAAATCGACGCGTGAGCGACAACTAGCAGCCCGTTGAAAAAACCTGAACTGTATGTGTGGCACCGGCTAATAGCTGGTGATAAGACGGGCTATTAGCCCGTGCCACACTTTTTCAACAGGCTACCAGCGACGACGAACCGGAGGCCCAACGTGGACCGGACGGACCCCCATCATTTGAAGAGACTCCTGGGTGCGCCGACGGCGTTGCTCATCGGCATGGGCGTCGCCATTGGTTCGGGGATCTTCCGCACGCCCGGCGAAGTCGCCCAGCACCTGCACGCCCCGTGGATCATCGTCCTGGCCTGGCTCGTCGGTGGATTCATCGTGCTGATGCAGGGGCTGGTCAGCGCCGAGCTGGTTACCCGCTTCCCGCACGCCGGCGGGGAATACGTCTTTCTGCGGGAAGCCTACGGGCGCTTCGTCGCGTTCTTCTTCGGATGGGCGTATACGATCGTGATCATCGGCGGCGGCGCGGCGCTCATTGCGATCGCCTTCGGCGAGTTCGCCTGCTTATTGTTCCGAGTCCCTCCCGAGTGGGCACGTTGGTTCGCGGCCGGTGCAATCGTCTTGACCACGGGGATCAACACCCTCGGTCTGCGGACCGGCGCTACCGCACAGAACCTGCTCACGGCTGCGAAGATCGTCTCCGTCCTCGCGCTGGTCGCGATATGTTTCGCGGCGGGATCCGAGCCGCTGTCCGGCGCAGGGATCACACCGATTGACGAAGCGCGGCCTTGGTATACCGCCTTTCTCGCAGCGCTCTTGCCGATCCTCTGGTCCTACGACGGCACGACGGATTCGGTCAAGCTGGCGGAGGAAGTGAAAGACGTCCGCCGCGCGATGCCGCGGGCGATCATCGGCTGTACGTTGGCGCTGATGCTGCTGTATGTCGCTTTCAACGTAGCGCTGATGCGCGTCGTTCCGATCGGCGAGATGGGGGGCGATCCATTTGTCCCGGGCAACGCGATGGACCGAGTCTTGGGGCCCGCCGGTCGCACCGGGGTGCTCATTGTCGCCATGTTGGTCTGCCTCGGCGCCATCGGCTCGACCGTGCTGGCGACGATCCGCGTGACCTTCGCGCTGGCCCGTGACGGTCTGACGTTTCGCTTTCTTTCGAAGATGTCAAACGCCCAAGCGCCGGTCGCGGCTTACCTCGTCGTAGGTACGTTCTCGGTGATTCTCGTCATGCTGCGGGGTTTCGAGGACGTGCTCGGCATCTATTTCTTCGCGTCGGCTATTCTATTCGGTCTATCCTACGGAAGCCTGATCATCTTCCGCCGGCGCGAATCCGCGTTTCCCGAGACGGCGTATCGCTGTCCGGTCGGCATTGGAATGGCCGTCTTCCTGATCGTCTTTCAATTGGCGCTCGCGGTGAACATCGCATGGGCCAACCCATGGGACGTTCTCCTTACGGCGGCGCTGCTATTGGCGATGGCCGTCTTGTTCTTCGTGTGGCGCGCCTACCGCGTGTAGTGTGTATGACAAGGGAGGGCGAGGCTACAGGGAGGGCGAGGCTCCCGCCGAGCCGCCTGAGCAGTTTCATTTGTGGCGTCGAGGGATCGAGGTGGCTGGAGATCTCGAAATCTACGTCCGCCACAGGGGGCGGACGCTAGAAAAGTGCCGCAATCGCCCTCCCGGCCCGTTGAAAAACCCGACGACGGCGTCGTTGACCCACGTTCTTGGGTGGTCGACGGCCGCCGCGGGGGGCGGCCGCTACTTTTTCAACGGGCTCCTACCCCTCAACCGCCGGCAACGTCACACACATTGATCGACGGGGAATCCGATTCTGCACGTGTCGTCGTCGATGATCGCCAGCGGGAGGGGGCGAGCGAGAGGCACCGGCGACATCGGCCAAACGTGCCCGATGTCGCGCGTGGTGAGCACGGGGATCGATCGTTCGCTCGGGAGGTGATATGGGAGAAGCTCGCACACGGACGGCGTCAGATGTTCGTTGTCGAGATGAAAGTCTCCGACAAGCAGCCCCGCGCAGGATTCCCAGAAACCGGCAAGCGAAAAATGCGCGAGCATGCGGTCGATTCGCTCGACCTTTTCGTTCACGTCCTCGATCAGCAACCATCGTCCGTCCGGGCGAATGCAAGCGTCGTATCGCGTGCCGACCAGCGCCGACACGATGGCCAGGTTGCCACCCACGATTTCAATGACCCGGTTCGTCGGCCAAGCGCCGCTACAGAGTTTGGCCGTAATTGTTCGGGCGGATCCGGAGCCGTGCAACATTCGCACGACGTCGCGGAAGTAATCCCCAAACTCGCCCAACAGGTGCGATCGCATGGCGGCCTTCGGATCCTCGGCATTTTGCGCGGCCGCGGCCCGCTTCCTCAGTCCATACGTCAGGAACGCGGGCGACATATCGTACACCCCAAACCCCTGTGTGTAGCCCGCGACGATATTCACGAGCGATGATATCTCGCTGAACCCGAAGACGGTGATCGGTCCGCTGCGGCGGTCGAGCACGGAGAAGTCGATGTGCGGCATGACCCGCGTGAGCCAGGCGCCACCACGAATCGCGACCACGGCCCTCACGTCGTCATCCGCGAGCGCTTCCTGAATGTCCGCCGCGCGCTGCGCGTCGTCGGCGCGCCCGCCGTGCGCCTCGTCCTCCGTCGTTTCGATGATCGCCGCGTTGCCCGTGACGCGATACGCCTCACCGACCAGCCTCTGCACAAGCGTGATCAACTCGTCCGCGCCGGCGAGACCCAATGCGCGCACGAACGCACCACATGAACCGGCGGGACCAATGAGATGTATCCGATTGCGTGCCACTGTGCGTCATCCACCTCGCGCCGACCGCACGAACTCGGCGGCGAGCGCAGCGTCGATAGGCCGGGAAGGATCGGATTCGGGTTTCAGCCCGGAACCGACGATGACCCCATCGGCCGAATGCAGCAGCGACGCGATCGTCGACGGCGTGGCGCCGCTCCCGACGAAGATCCGCCGGTCCGGGACCGCGGATCGAACGCGCCGCAGGTCTTGCGGATCAACACCCACCCCCGTCGCGGATCCCGTGACCACGAGTCCGTCGGCCAGACCACGGTAGGCCGTATCCCGGGCGGCACTCGCGATGTCCGGTTCGCTGATCGAGCGACCGTGCTTGACGTGTACGTCGGCCAGGATGGCGACGCTGGCGCCCAATAATTTGCGATAGCGTAGGGTCTCATCCGCTCGGCCGGTGAGCATTCCCTGATCCGTCGCCGTCACGCCCGTATGCACGTTGACCCGGACGAACGAGGCGCCGACCGCGACGGCGATCCCGAGCGCGGCCAAGGCGTCGTTGCGCAGCGCGTTGACACCGATGGGCAGCGCCACCGCCGTCCGCACTCGGTCCGCGACGACAGCCATCGCCGCCAGACTCGCCGAAGACAATTGGTCCGCCGGAAATGGCGCGTCGCCGAAGTTCTCGATCATGAGCGCGTTGAAACCGGTGTCGCGAAGTGTGTGCGCATCCGCGAGTGCCCGCTCGATGATTTCCTCCATCGGAAACATGTGCGCGGGGCTTCCCGGCAGGGCGGGCAAATGAATCATTCCGATCAACGTCGGGCGTGGTAGATTGAGCATCGGATGTCGGCTTTTGTCGAGGGCGAAGAGCCCGTCATCCTGGGATCGTGTCGTCCGAACTTCGTAGCAATGCACCAGACGCTAGTGCATCGCCACACACAAAATTGCGGGTTGGGCGGCGACCCAAATCCGAACCGCGAACGTGAGGGAGCGGACTTTGCCACGCCTATCGTTCGACGCCAACCCGCAAATTCTGGATTGGCACGACACCACTGCCGTTTGCCACGCGGTCTGCATCTTATCCGAACCGCGACCGTTAGGGAGCGGACCAAGGAATCCGCTCCCTTACAGTCGCGGTTCGGTTGGTAAAATCGTCGGCGATCATGAATTGCTTCACGAGTGCGCCGTCAACCTTGAACCACGTGTCGATCGGAGGAGCGAGGCCCGGGAAGGGCGAGGCTCCCGGCCGGCAAACGTCGTGCCTTGGATAGCCAGGCAAACGGCAAAAGCAGGCGGTCCGACCGAACTCGCCCGGCGGACGCTACTCCCCCTTCCGAAAAACAGCCACGACGTCGTCGATCGGCACCACGTAAAGCTGATTGTCAGCCTCGAAATCGACAGGGATGGCGTGTTTTGGGTTGAACAAGACTCGGTCGTATTGGCGAAGCGGAAAGTCGTCGTCGTTTTCCACCTGCGCGGAAACGGCCACGACCCGACCGGTAATCGTCGGAATCTCGACCGAATCCGGCAACTCGATCCCGCCCTTGGTCACTTTCTTGTCCTCATCCTTGCGGATCAGGACGCGCTTGCCGAGCGGTTCTACCGTCTCGATCCTCGTTTTGCTCTTCTGTGTCCGCTCGGACATCCCGATTGAACTCCCAAGAGGTCATTGGCCGCCAAACCGAAGTATATATTTGGCGGTCTTTCCGCAAACGCACGGTAGCGCCCAGCCCCCGTGGCGGACGTGGCCATGCGAAACGCGCCCAAACTCCTACGGCCGCCGCAGGGGGCGGCCGCTACCCGCCGAACACGGCGGCCGCTACGCGCTAGACACCGTCAACCCGAATCGCGCGCAGTGCGAGAGATTATACTCGACTTGCGCGCCTGATCAAAACGGTTCGGCGCAACACCCGATCCGCTTGCCATTCATCGGCTTGTGGACGCCAAAAACTCGCGGTTTCCGTGGCGGATTGCTGTAGCCCAACCCCGCCAGGGGCATCGCCCGCGCGAGAACGGCGAGGATTGCCACCGGCCAACCGGCTTGCCGGCGGTAGCGGGTTTGGGCTATGCTCGATCCACCGCGATCCGTTGCGAAAACGGTCGGGCGGAGGGAGGTTCAACCTGGCCCGGGTTTCGGGGAGGAGGAGGAACCATGCTCGACCCGCGCATGACGCAGCTCGCGGAAGTGTTGATCAACTGTTCGAGCGCCATGAAGACCGGGGAGAAGATCCTCGTGGACGATCTCGCCGGGCTCAACCCGAGCGGGCTGATGTAAAACAATCATGGCCAAGGAAGACGCAGGCCACGGAACGTACGCCTGATGTCAGGCGACCGGTTGAGCAAATGCCCGCTGTGCGGATACTCCCTTGCGGGGCTGCCGGCACGGCATCAGTGCCCCGAATGCGGGTTCGCCTATGACGATCGGATGTCGATTCAGACCCTTAATCTCAAACGGAATCTGATCGGCATGGGGAGCACTTTCGCCTGGTATCTGTTTTGTGTGGGATTTCTCGCCTATAAGCATGGCATGGCAGCCGTGCCGGCAATATGCTATGCCGGGCTCGTGGTTTTCCCGGTCTGGGGTGTGGTTCTCTACCGGAACCGTCGGCGGAACATCATCATATCCTGGCCAGACGGATTCCAGTTCATCAAGAAGGGCGTTGCGGGTCGCGTGTATGACTGGACCGAGATCGAATCGTTACGACAAAGCCTATACACCGGCTACGTGTACATCTCGCTTCACGACGGAACGGAGCAACGACTCTTCGGCGTTAGGTTCTTCGGCACGCATAAAAAGGCGGCACGATACGTCAAAGAGGTCAACGAACTTCGCGAGGAATACCTACAATCGTGACGAAAGAAACCGCAGGCCCCGGAACACACCACCGATGTCACACCGCTCGCTAAGCAAATGCCCGCTGTGCCAATACTCGCTTGCGGGCCTACCGGCACGACATCGATGCCCCGAATGCGGGTTCGCCTATGACGATCGGATGTCGATTCAGACCCTTAATCTCAAACGGAACCTGATCGTCATTTGGAGCATTTTCGCCGGGTATCTGTTTCTTTTTGGATTCCTCGCCTACAGGGGTGGCATTGCATCCGTGCCGGCGATTACCTATTTCGCGCTTGCGTTTTTCTTGGTCTACGGGATGTATCTCTACCGGAACCGCCGGCGGAACAAAATCATCACCTGGCCGGATGGATTTCAGTTCATCAAGAAAGGGGTGCCGAGTCCCGTGTATCCCTGGAACGAGATCAAGTCGTTACGAAAAAGTGTGATCGACGGCTGGGTGTTCCTCTCGCTTCACGACGGAACGGAGCAACGACTCTTTAGCCCTACTTTCTTCGGCACGCACAAAAGGGCGGCACGTTTCGTCAAAGAGATCAACGAACTTCGCGAGGAATACGTAAGAAGGGGGCAATGATCCTCGACCAGCGCGAATTGGGTGACATTCTTCGGCATGACCACGTTCCCGATCGCGGTCGGCGGCGCCCGCGCCTCGCGCCGGGCGTCGCGCAGCTCCGTCTGTCGGTAGTCGCTCCCTGCCTTCGTCCCCTTCGATTCCCGGAGGATCGACCCCTATCGGTCGTTGTAACGTATTAACAGTCAATAGATTGCGTCCATCAGGCGGCGACGTGGTATCCGTTGAACGAACGCTGTTTCACGGCCGGACAGCCGTCGGTGAAGCGTTGTCACGGTCGGCGGCGACGGCAGACGCTGTAATCGAAACGCCGCCGCAAGACCCCGCAAAGCGAAGGTATGCTAACGCAAACGCGCCTGGATCGCCGATCTTGGGGACCGGTAGAGACAGGCGCGACGGGTGCGCTTTGCTCTCACCCGTGCAGCGAAGCGCTGTCGTTGGGCTCGATTGTTCGGGTGAATCAGAATTCTGGCGTGGTCGGTTAGGGAGTTATCAGTGAAAAAGCTATCGGTGGGACCGATCAATAACAACTGATGACTGACAACTGACAACTTCCCCCCTTGTTGGATCAAGCTAACGGAGAAGCGACATGGATCGTCTAATCAGGCTACGGTGGGCAAATGCGATCGCCATGACCATGGGTATTGCGCTCCTGGCGGGATGTCCACCACGGGACGACACGGCAAACGGAAACGACAACGCCGGGCCGACCGCGAACGACAACACGGCGCCGGCCAATGACAACGGCACCGACAACGAAAACGGGAACGTAAGCCCCCCGCCCGTCGAGGGCGAACCCGCGGATGACCTGTGGACAACGCCCGCGGGGAGTCAAACCGATTATTCGTTCCTCAACACGCCGATACCCGCCGACCATTTCGGACCCGGTTCCGACCCCTTCACGGGTACGGTCGCGCTCCAGGGATCGCCCATCGATCCCGCGCTTGGTCCAGCCGACACGATCATCCGCCGCATGGCCGATGTTTGTCCTGCGGAGGTTGGCGACTCCGTGACTGTCGACGTGCAGATCATCGCGTTGAGCCTCGTCAGCGTCGAGCCGATTACGGTCACGTTCAACGACGGCCAGGATCCCGAGGAGTGGGACGTGTCGGTTTGCCTTTCCGCGTTTGGGCAGCCGATGGGATCGATGACCATCACGCTCGACGAGGCGGACGGCGGTACGTTCGATTCCTCGATTCCCGTTGTGCCCAAGTTCACGTTTACGTCGCGAATCACGGGGAACGGACAGTTCACCGACTGCGGAGAAGGCGGCCAGTTCTGCGAACCCCTCGATCTGTCGGGGGTAGACAACAGTTGGGCACTCATCGGCGGTCCCGGTGGATACGATCCGGAGACCAACGGCATCGTCCGGGTCACTGCCGGATTGGACATCGACGCTGACTGCAACGGCGAAGCCGACAACACGACCGTCGAGCCGTCGTCCTGCTTTCAGGGCGGTGTGTCGTGCGCGGGGGGCGGATTCGAGTGTTCGTTCAACCAGGAAGCCGAAGGCCAACTCGACAGCGGCGGCGGGGGACAACACGAGTCGTTCCTCAACTCGGACAACGACACGGACGGCGACGGTTGGCCGAACGACTGCGACAACTGTCCCGATGATGCCAGCCCCGACCAGACCGACAGCGACGGCGACGGTGTCGGCGACATCTGCGACAATTGCCCAAATGACGACAACCCCGGCCAGGAAGACGCCGACGGTGACGATGTAGGCGACGTGTGCGACAACTGCCCCGACGTTCCCAACCCCGGACAGGGAGACGGCGATGGCGACGGGGTCGGCGATGCATGCCCGCCCCTCGATTTTGGTCAATGGCAACCCTTCATCCGCGATTTCGCCGTGGTCGGGGACGCCTGCATCGATGACGATCATCGTGCATCGATTGTCCAGTCCGGCGCGGATCTCGTGCTCCGGGGGTTCCTGGAGAATGACGACATCGTGTTGAATCTCGAGGGAAGCACGGCCACGGCCGAGGGCGTTCTGGGCAACGGTTTCCCGGATCACACGCTGACCCTGACCATCTTCGAAAACCAAGCTCAGGCCATATTGATCAGCGACGCGGGTGGCTGCTTCACGAATCTGGTGCCGCTCACTTCGGATTGTTTCAAGTCCACGGGGCAGGGCACGATCACGCTCGATACCGAAGATACGGATTGCGCCAACGGAATCGATTTGGATCTGGTATCCGGGATCCTCGATTCATCCGTGGTCGAATTGCCCGAGGGTCCATACTTCACGGATCAGGACATCCACACCGAACTCGTGCGGCTCGAACTGTCCGTAGACGTGGGTGGCGGCTTGGGCACCGTGACGATTCGACTCCGCGACGACGTGCGATCGGCCGGTGTGATCGAAAACGTCGTGGCCGACGAGACCGGCGAGTTCGTCAGCGGTGACAGCTACTTCGACGTGTTCATCGAGGTCGAGATCAGCGACATGGGCTTGACGCTCAACACGGGCGATACGCCCTTCCGGCTCGATGCGGGGACGATTACGGAGCTGCCGCCTTTGGGCAATGACTACCTCCCGCCGCCGGACGCCCTGCCGTTGATGCTGTTCGACGTGGACACGGGCGACTTCCTCGGCTGGTTCTGCCACGCACAGCATACGCCGACCGAAGCCGAGCCGTGTGATCAGGAATAGGTAGGCCGACGCCGCGGGCGGTGAGCGTCGGCGGGCGGACGTAGCATATTCGGGTAGGCGAAAAGAAACCCATGGGCGTCGGCGGGCCGGTCAAACCGGTCGCGCCGACGCCCATCTTTCGTTTTGGGGGCGGGCTTGCCATTGCATCGCAGGCGGCTACGGCCCAGGCGAGCCACGGGTTGACCGACCATCCGACGAAGTTGTGGCACTTCTCCCGGCGGGGTTGCAATTGCTCCCGAATCGGGTAGACTCCCCTCCATAGGCAACCCGAGAAGCCGAGGTGCTTGTTTGCCATCGGTGCTTCAAGGTTTTGATCCGGTATGAATGAGGAGCTCCTGGCCAAGCTGTGCTGCCCGGTCAGCCGCTCGCCGCTTGTGCGGGTGGGTGATTGGCTCTATTCGACCGACCGAACAACGCGGCGGAAATATCCGATCCGCGATGGATTGCCGATCATGATCGTCGACGATGCGAAGGTCTGCACCGAAGAGGAGTTTGATCGGATCATGGCGATGAACAATGAGTGATCGATTTTCGTCCAATCGTGATAACCGTGGCGGCCGGCGCGACTCCAACGCCTATGGATCCGGCGGCCCCGCGCGATTTCCGAGACGGGTGCGCGGGGAGTGGGTAGGCCCGATCGTGGACTACAAGGAAATCGAGCTGCTGCGAAAGTTCCTGACCACGAGCAACAAGCTCATGTCGCGCAAGCGGGCGGGCACGTCCGCGCAGGAGCAGCGAGCACTCAAGCAGGCCGTGAAACGAGCCCGGTTCATGGGGCTCATTCCGTACGTTGCGCTATAGCCGCCAGGCATGGCATCACACCGGGCGTGCGCCGCGCTCCATGACGCCAAGTGTGCGCTATCGTCCCTACTCCTCCGAGCCGCATACTTCAGCCTGCGCGATCGTTCCTAATCTCTTCCGCGCTGCAGACTTTAGCCTGCGCGATCGCCCCTACTCTTCCGCGCCGCGGGCTTCAGCCCGCGCGGACGTCCGTACATGACCGAACGTTGCACGAAGTCCGTCACACCGCGC
>JADFHG010000053.1 GCA_022567365.1 Planctomycetota bacterium
GTCCGAATCCGTATCGAGAATTGCAACCGTGTGGACGCGCGCGCGATGGAGCGCGCCGGGGTTGATGAAACGCACTTCGCCGACGCGATCGTCGCGCGTCTCGTGGGTGTGGCCATGAAGGACGTAATCGACGCCCGGCGATCGCGCGTTTGCGTAAAAGGCGTGCTCATGACCATGGAACACCGCGAATCGTTTGTGATCCAGGTCGACGACGGTCGGCACGGCCGTCGGAAGCGTGAAGCCCGCGGATTGCAGAAATGCATTCAGCCCGACGTCGGGGTCGTCCGTGTTGCCCCACACGAACGTAATCGCCCTCCCCGTAAGTTCTTCGAACACCTCCACACCACCCACGTCGCCACAATGGATGATGTGTTCGACACCGGCGGAGTCAAAGCGCTGCACCGCCTGACGCGCTGCAATATGCCGACCGTGCGTGTCCGACATTATTCCTATAAGCACTTTGACGGCCCCTTTGATGTCACATTTCCCAACCGACGCGCTATGTCGCGTTGATCCGAGGTTGGCAGCCTGCTAGCAGCCCGTTGAAAAAGTGTAGGGCCGCCGAGAAAGTAGCGGCCGCCCCCTGTGGCGGCCGTAGGACTGCGATAGCGGTTTCAAGAGCGACGTCCGCCACGGGGGGCGGACGCTACCCGGGTTTTTTCAACAGCCCGCTAGTCAGCCGATGGAACGTAACCCCAATAGAGGCCTGAGCGGTGCCAGATGATCTCACCGTTCTGGAAGTCGTTGTCGGTGACGATGTCCGCGGCCCTGAAGTGGGCCACGCCGCCGTCGAGGTATAGAAAATTGGCGTAGTCACCGTGAAACTTGCCCAACCGCCGCCCCAGCAAATCGCGCCAGTGCTTGTTCGCCACGTAGCGCGGCGTCCCTGCCATCGAGTTGGGGGCGATGTCGAACATGAGCACCGTCGTGGGGTGTTTGGCGAACCGGTTCGCGCGGAGCGGCGCTTCACCCTGATCCGGGAACCCAGGCGCGTCGTCGGACCCTTCCGGGGCCTCACCGATGCCGTCGAGAACGAGATTCCATCCGTAGTGAAACTGGTTCTTGCCGGTTTGGCTCTTGAAGGCGCGGGTCAGGTTCTTCGAGGGACAGATCCAAACGTGCATTGCGGGAAGCGCCTCGATCTCTTCGTTCGCACCGGGCATGTCCTTGTATGCGGGAAGATCCAGGTATACCGGAAGCTCGTTGTACCATGTTCCCGGTTTGTTCACGCCGTCATTTTGAAACGTGCCTTCGGTGGGGATGAAGTCATTGTAGTCGTTTCGGTAGGCGACGGACGCGATACCCCAATTCTTGAGATTGGCAGCGCAAACCACACGCCGTGCCGACTCACGGGCCGCGCTCAACGACGGAAAGAGCATCGCCAGCAGAAGGATCAATATGCTGACGACGACAAGCAATTCGATCAGCGTGAACCCGGTCGTGCGTACCGGATACCAACGCCGCTCACCTGACTCACCCTTGGTTCGCATGATCGAACTCACATACGGCGCGATTCGTCCAATGCCATACTCGTTGCCCGATTGTTGCCGAGGGGCAATCATACCGTTCGCCGTGGACCGGGGAAAGCGTGGAGCCGACTCGCCTCGCCATCGCCGCACGGTCCTCACCTCCAACGAGGTTGAACCGCCGGTTCGGGACCGTCCAATGCCTGGCGAGACTTCAAATGACGGGCGCCATGGACATGCGACAGCTCGCCCTGTCTTACGGAACCGACAGCGCCTGGCCAACCGAGTTTGCCCATGCGATCCGTCGGACCCCCGGGAACGCCCGTATCGATTTATCACCCAACATGCGGTCAAGCATCGGCATACACCGTTGCATGCCCTCTCGATTTCCCTGTGCATCGCCACGCGGTGGTTTGATCCATGCACTCCGGTTCGGATCAGCCGTCGTGGAATTGGACCGACGCACAAACGGCTTCAAACAGTTCGTAGTCGCGCGGTGGGATCGGCACCTGCCGCCCCCCCACGAGCGTCAGGATGTACGCATCGCCTGACTCGAGGACGACCGAGCGTACGAGGATGGCGGGTTCCAGGACGCCGAACTCCATCCCCGCGACTCCGCCGATCAGCGCCGCGCTTTGCAGTGGCGTGATCGCCGCGGAGCGTCCTCCTGTCAGTTGGAGCAGCAGGTCCGCCAGCGCATGGCGACCGACGTCGGCGGCGTTTTCATGCGGACCCACATCCCTGGAATTGAAAAACAAGTCGGCCCCCGCCCCCGACGGAAGATAACCTCGATAGTGCACGCCGGACGAATTGCCGTGACTCCGCTGAACGCGAAACCCGCCGGGGGGCCGGAACGACGCCGACCACCCTTCCGGTCGCACGAGCGCGCCCAAGCGCGGGCCGGACCGAGCCCACGTATGCGCGCCGGCGAGGACGGTGGACATTACGAACAACAGGGCTGCCGAATACACGGCGCGTCGGGGGCGGACGGTCTGGCTGCCGGGATGAGCTTCGATAAGCATCGTCGGGCATGGTACGCGCGGTGAGGCGCCGTCTCAAGCGTTGACGACTGCGAAGGGAGTCTCTATCGTCCGGCGACTGACATTTGATTCGTGCGGACCGGTGTTGACGGTGCGCGGCATCCGCCGGCCGGCCCAACGCGGGTCATGCCATTTACGGCCGATCGCGTATGAGTGACTCGAGGAAGCAGACAGAATCCAGCAGCACGCGCGATGACTTCCGCCGCTTCTTTTTGCGCGGCGTGGCCGCCGTTCTTCCCACCTTGCTCACCATCGCTATCATTGTGTGGGCGTACCGCTTCATCAACGACTACGTCGGGGTGTACATCACGCGCGGCATGGTGGCCATCTGCTCGGCAATCAGCCCGGAACCGGATCCGGCATGGGTTGATTTTGAAAAGGATCCGTTGAAATACGGGCGTCCGATCGACGTTTGGGACGAGTGGGGACAACGGCTGACCGAGGAATATAAGTATATACATCACAATGCTTTACGTAACACAGACGAGGAAATCCTGGCCGCGGCGGAGCGGCAGCGGAGCGCGGCGCTCTGGCGAATCGCGGCAACCAAATACAAACTCCACCTGTTGGGTTTCGCGATCGGGATCATCCTCGTATACTTCATTGGCAGGTTCCTCGCCAGCTTTATCGGGCGAGTCTCCTGGCGGTTGGGCGAGCGGCTGCTGAATCGGATTCCGGTTATCCGCGCCATCTACCCCAGCGTGAAGCAAGTGACGGATTTCCTCTTTTCGGAGGCGGACTTCGGCTTTTCCGGCGTTGTGGCCGTGGAGTACCCGCGGAAGGGAGTCTGGTCGATCGGCTTGACGACCGGTAGTCCAATGGTCCAAGTGCAGCGCAGGTGCGATAAATCGTTGCAGACGGTATTTATTCCGAGCTCACCGACGCCGATCACCGGATACGTCGTGCAGGTTCCGCGCGAGGACGTCATCGAGCTCAATTTGTCTGTGGACGAAGCGTTTCGTTTTACAATCAGCGGCGGTGTGATCAAACCGGGAGATGAACTCCCGGAGAAAACGGAAACAGGCGGATAGGCGGTTCGGCGGGACGATGGGGCACGTGCCTGGATCGACCTTCCCAAAGCGAACCGTTTCCTCGCCGGTCTTGTGTGCGGATCGCCGGGTTCGGATAGCCCGCGGAGGATTGCTGTGCGAATCGTGGTAACAGGACGTCATGTAAACGTCACGGCAGAAGTGCGCGAATATGCGGAGGAAAAGGCGGGAAAGCTAGTCAGGTTCTATGACCGGATCCGCGAGATCGAGGTTGTTCTCGACCACGAGTCCGATCTGTTTACGGCCGAGTTCATCGTTCGGGCGGATGGCAAGCACACGTTTGTCGCTAGCGAAACCGGTCCGGATACGTTCGTGTTGATCGACGTGATCGTCGACAAACTCGGTCGCCAGCTCAACAAGCACAAGGAAAAGAACCGCAACCACAAGCACGACGGCAAGCATGAACTCGGCGCGGAGTGACCCTCGGGGCGCCTTTCGGCGTCCGGGGCGGTCAAGGCGGCGGGTTCGGTGCGGCAGCACGTACAACACGGCCTTTTCGGGGATGGGCGGCGTGTGCCGACGAATGTTCCTACCCAATCCCGGAGGTGTGCGTTGGACGGGCGGCGTTGGAGGACGTTGAAATGATTGAAGTTTACGGGGCGCTGCGAGGCATTGTATGAAACTCGCGGACGTGATTGAGCTTGACGCGGTCGTGGCGGACCTCGAGGCGACCGATCGCAACGGCGTCATTCGAGAACTCGTGCAGGCGTTGGCGGACGCAGGCGCGATCAAAAATGGCGACGTCGGCACAATCGCGGATGCGGCGATTGCGCGCGAAAACCAGGGAAGCACGGGATTCGGCAAGGGGGTCGCAGTCCCCCACGTCAAGCACGAGTGCGTGCCGAAAATGATCGCGACAATCGGTCGGTCGATCCACGGAATCGATTTCGCGGCGCTGGATCGAGCGCCCGTCTACATCACCGTGATGCTGCTCAGCCCGGCGGATGCCCCCGAAATGCATCTCGCCGCGATGGAGCGCATATTCCGCTACCTTCAACGAGAGAGCTTTCGGCGTTTCCTGCGGCAGGCGGAAACACGCACGGCTATCGCCGATTTGATCGCTGAGGCGGACGAAATGGAGGACGTATAGCGGACGGTCCGAGCAAACCCGACGGGGTTGTGTCGGCCGGTCAACGAAAGGGTGCGAAACGGTTGTCGGAATCATCATGCGAGGCAGTACGCGAGGCAACCATTACCCATCCGCAGGGTCTTCATGCGCGCCCGGTCATGCGGTTCATCGACGTCGCATCGAAGTTCCAGTCGAGCGTTACGGTCACCAACATTTCACGCTCGAGCGAATCAGTCGACGGCAAGAGCGCGATGCACATGATGCTGCTGGAGGCAACCATGGGCAGCGTACTTCGGGTTCATGCGCGAGGGGTCGACGCGCGCGAGGCCGTTGACGCGTTGGCCTCCCTTGTGGAACAGTCCTTCGGGTTGAACCCGACGCCGCCCACCGACTAGCGGCATCGAACGCGCCGTCGTCGCAGCGTCATCCGTCGGCGAGCCTCGGCGATCCCAACCGCTGGGCACCCCAGCGGAGTCGGTCGCCGCCGCTTGAATCGATAGGTCGTGCGGCATCTCGAATAGCGCGCACGAACGACGTGTTCGAGTCGCGCGGTCGAGATTTGACCGGAACCAGGGGGCATCCGTTTGCCGCGGCACGGAAGCCAAGACGACCCTCGAGGCAGACGCGAGTAATCCGGTCCGATGGAGATCCTGCGAGGAATTTCGGTAGCCCACGGGATCGCCATCGGCGAGGCGGTCATCCTCGATGCGGAGGAGTTCCGAATACCCTACCGGACCGTCGCGCCGGACCACGTCGAGCGCGAGATGGAACTCCTGGATCATGCCTTTCGCTCGTCGCTCCAGGAGCTGGCCGACCAGACGCAATGGCTCGGCGAACACCTCGGCCAAGACGCCGCAAACGTATTCGATTGGCACATCGGCGTCCTCAAGGACACGAACCTACGAAGCAGCATCGAGGATTTGATCCGGCAAAAGAACGCCGCAGCCGCGTATGCGACGAGCACGGTGATGCGCAACTACCAGCGGCGGTTTATGCAAATGACGGACCCGCTGCTCGTCGAGCGAATCCGCGACGTCCAGGACATCGAGCGCCGACTTCTGCGGCACGTTCTCGGTGAGACACGCGAAGATCTCGCCCATCTGAGCAAACCCGTGGTGCTGGTCGCCCACGACCTCACGCCGACTCAAACCGCCCAGCTCGCGGATACGATGGTCGTGGGCGTCGCGCTTGACTCCGGAGCCGCGACGTCACACACCGCCATCCTTCTGCGCTCCTGGGGGCGACCGGGCGTCATCGGGCTCAACGACGTCTCGACGCGCGTCAGCGGCGGCGACCTCCTCATCATCGATGGGGTCAACCAACTCGTCATCGCGAACCCCAACGACCAGACGCTCGAGGAATACAAGACCAAGAAAGCGGAGTACGAACGCCTCGCGGTCGAACTCGAGGTGATCAAGAAGCTCGATTCGGTCACGGCGGACGGCGTCCGTATCTATCTATGGAGCAACATCGAATTCCCAAGGGAAGCCGCAATCGGCATGGCGAGCGGCGCGGACGGAGTAGGTTTGTACCGCACCGAGTTCCTGTTCCTGCGTCCCGAAGGGGCACCATCCGAAGATGAGCAATACGAGGCATATCGCAGTGCAATCGAAGGAACCCGAGGCGGTACGGTAACGATTCGAACATTCGACCTGGGTGCCGACAAATACACGCAGCAAAAACAATACGAGCAGGAGCGCAACCCCATGTTGGGGCTGCGCTCGATTCGCTACAGTCTTCAAAACCTCGATATGTTCAAGGTTCAGCTCCGGGCGATCCTCCGGGCGTCGGTACACGGAGACGTCCGGCTGATGTTCCCCCTGATTGTCAGCCTGATGGAGTATCGTCAGGCTAAAATGACGCTTCACGACGCCATGGAGGATCTCGAGGAGGATGGAATCGAGTTTCGGCGCGACGTTTCCGTTGGAATGATGCTCGAGACACCGGCGGCCGCGATTCAGGTTCAGGACTACTGCCGTGAGGTCGGGTTCATCAGCATTGGAACGAACGACCTGATTCAGTACCTCCTCGCCGTCGACCGCGGCAACGAGCGGGTCGGTCGGTTTTTCAGCGCGTCGCACCCCGCTGTGCTCAGAGTGGTTCGCGATGTCATCCGGGCATGTACAAAGGCAGACGTTCAGGTTAGTCTGTGCGGTGAAATGGCCGGTCAACCGGTGTATACGCTGTGTTTGATGGGGATGGGCTTGCGTCATTTTTCGATGGCGCCGGCCAATGTTCCGGAAATCAAGAAGCTCATTCGCCTCGCGACCATTCCGTACGCCCAGCGGGTCGTACGCCGCGCGTTGAGCTTCGAGACGGATTGGCAGGTTACGAATTACCTGCGCAAGGAAACGAAGAAACTACTTCCCGATGATCCCATCTGACTCGTTCGCGGGGCGCGATGATCGCAAACGGAGCATATCGGTATGGGGGAATCGGCTGAGGGTCACGGCGGGGCTATGGCCGCAACGGCGAACGGAAACGGCGAAGCTGCGCAAGAACGCCATAAGCTGGCGTTCAATTATCGGATCGAGGGCGACCTGAAGTTCATTTCGCACCAAGATACGCTACGGATGTTCCGACGGGTGTTTGCGCGGGCGGCGCTACCGGTCAAGTTGTCCCAGGGGTTCAATCCGCAACCGCGAATGTCGATCCCACTGCCTCGGCCGGTAGGTATCGCATCGAACGACGAGACAGTCGTCGTCGAACTCACGAAGCCCGTTGATCCGGGCGAAGCCCGTTGTCGGCTAGAAGAGCAAATGCCGGTGGGTGCGCCGATGATCGGCGCGCGGACCCTCGCACCGGGGGAACGGCTGGTGCCCGTCAGCGTAGTCTATCGTCTCGATCTTGGGCCGGACCGGCCAACGGATCTGCACGCGCGCGTCCGTCGGCTGTTGGATGCCGAACACTTTGAGGTGCGGCGGGTCAGCCCGAAGTATCGGGAGCCACGCATCATCGACCTGCGCGCGTTCGTGTTGGAAATCAATCTTGATGATCGGGGGATCGAGTTTCTAGCCCGCGTGACGGACGCGGGTACCGCTCGGCCCGCCGAAATCGCCGGGGCTTTAGGCCTGGCAGCGGGTCCGATCAACCATTTACTCCGTCGGATGAAGATTCATTGGCAATCGAAGTAATGCCTGCAAAGAAGAAGACAGCGAAGCGAATAGGCTCAAAAAAGAGGCGTCGTGGCAAGACCGACGTTGCCGCCGCCACCGATGGCGCGGCGGCGGTCGAATCGGGAGTGACCACGGACGCAGTCGCGGCGACCCAGGTCGACGTTGGTGTGCTCCCAGCCGCAGGATCAGGCCACGAACCTCGGGCGATCACTCGAGTCGCGCCAACAAAAAGGAGACGATCCGGTTCGCGCGGCGGAGCAAAGAATAAGACCAAGAAGATACCGAAGGCAGACCGGAAAAACGAGGCGGACAAGCCGGAGCATCCGGACGAAGGGAAGACCACGCCTCTTGAACCAGCTAAGCCCGATGCTTCGCCCGCAATCGCACAAGGCTCCAAATCCGCAACTGGAGGACAAGGCAAGACCTCGAGACCCGCCGGGCAAGCGCGATCGTCGCGCGCCGAGCCGCGAGTCCGCCGGTCCCGTGCAAAGTTGCGGCCCGGTGCCGGCGCCGATCCGGACGGCGCGGTCGTCGCCGAAGGGGCGAATGATTCGTCGGGCGGCGCGCACGGTGCACAACCAGTCGTGGAATCGGCGGACGATTCGGCCACCGCGACGGCGACCAGGCCCGCACGCCGCAGTCCCCGCAAGCGCGGGCAAGCAGCGACCGTCGAGAGCGCCGAGGCGCCGAGGGACAAAGCGCCGACGGACGAGCCTGCCCGCAAGAAACCGAGCAGGCGAGACAAACCCCCACCGACCGAGCCGCCGGTCGAAGAAGACCTCGAGGTGTCCAGCACGTCGACCGATCGCCAGCATGGCAAATACGAACTGATCATCAACGTCACGGAAGACGACGAATGCCGGATCGCGATCCTCAACGATTCGCGTCTCGAGGAACTCTTCATCGAACGCGAGAGCGCGCAATCGCACGTGGGCAACATCTACAAGGGACGCATCGTCAACGTCGAGCCGAGCATCCAGGCGGCGTTCATCGAGTTTGGTTTGCCCAGGAACGGATTCCTGCACATTTCCGATCTTCAGCCGCAGTACTTCCCCGAGCGCCCGAAAGAACTCGAGGAGGTCGGTCGGAAGATGCCGCGAAACAGCCGCCCGCCGATTCAGCGCTGTTTGCGCCGCGGCCAGGAAGTCATCGTCCAGATCACCAAAGAAGGGGTGGGAACCAAAGGACCGACCCTAACGACGTACCTGTCGATCCCCGGGCGGTTTCTGGTCATGATGCCGGGTATGAACAAGCTCGGGGTCTCCCGGAAGATCGAGGACGAAGCGGCCCGCCGGAGGATGCGCGAACTGCTCAACGAACTGAGCCCGCCATCGGGTATAGGCTTCATCGTGCGTACCGCCGGATTGGACCGATCGAAACGCGACCTTCAGCGCGATTTGAACTACCTGTTGCGGCTTTGGAAGACCGTGGTGCAGCGCGTCAAGTCGATGTCCGCGCCGGCCGAGCTCTACCAGGAGTCGGACCTGGTGACGCGGACGATCCGCGACGTCTATACGTCGGATTTCCAGCGCATCGTCGTTGACGATGAAAAGACGGTCGCCAAGGTCCGGGAGTTCCTGCGCATCGCGCTGCCCCGCACGAAAGTCATCATCGAGCATTACACCGACCCGGAGCCGCTTTTTCATCGATACCGCATCGAACAGGAGATCGAGAAGATCAACATGCGGCACGTGCCGCTCCCGTCCGGCGGATCGATCGTGATCGACTCGACCGAAGCGATGGTCACGATCGACGTCAACAGCGGACGATTCCGCAGCCTCCACGACGCCGAGGAAACCGCGTATCAGATCAACATCGAGGCGGCCGAGGAAATCGCTCGGCAGTTGCGCCTTCGCGATCTTGGCGGTCTGATCGTGTGCGACTTCATCGACATGCAGGTTGAACGTCACAAGCGTGCGGTCGAGCGCATGTTGCGAGACGAGCTCAAGAAACACAAGGAACGCGCCCGGATCCTCCGAATGAGCGCCTTCGGTCTTATCGAGATGACCCGCCAGCGCCAGGGACCGAGCATCAAACGGAACATTTTCGCGGAGTGCACGCATTGCAAGGGTAGCGGTTTGGTGAAGACGACGGATTCGGTCATGCTCGACGTGATGCGTTTGATCCAGATGGCGGCGCATCACGACGACGTACGCCACGTGAAAATCGTCGTCTCGACCGAGTCGGCGTTTCGGATACTCAATCGCAAACGCGCCGCGATCAGTCAAATCGAACAGGAAACGGACGTGTCGGTGGCCGTGCAGGGTAGCCCGGCCTTTGCCGCCGACCAGATCAGCTGTACGTGCGAGGACGCCGTAGGCCAGCCGGTGCACATTCGCGGGCTGACGACCCCTGTGCTGTCTGCTCCGGGGCACGGGCCGGGACGCGGTAGTGACAGGTCGGGGCACCGTTCCGGACGCGGTCGCGAGCGTGGGCAGCGCAACGACAAATCGGCGCCGATGGCGCCGAGGTAGCACGAGAGTGATCGGAGATTCTCACGCGCCGCGCCGGCCTTGGCGCCATTGAGAGGGTGGACCTCCCGGCAGGCTATTGCGAGGGGCGCTGGCGAGTGGGCGATCCACCGTGCGTCAGAAGCACACCCGAGGGCGCCCCGCCAGCCCGGCCGGCAAGTCGGCCCTGTCGGTGTCGGTGTGCCGCCATGGCTCTGTATTTCTGTAGCCCAGCCGCCCTCGGCTGGGGGAGCCCACGGCTGGACAACCTAGGGTCGGGGAGCCTACGGCTGGGGAACCCGCGGCTGAAGATTGACCGTACACCAGCGGTTCGGCGCTTTCGCCGACCCCAAGCGTACGGAACCGAAGTGTCAAACGGAGCGTAGGCAATGTCGTCGGGTTATGCACGTGTCGCCCTCTTCCCCGGCGCTTTCGACCCCGTCACGCACGGGCACCTGGACATCATCGGGCGCGCGGCCGGGCTTTATGAACGGTTGATCGTCGCGGTCGGCATCAATCCGCTCAAAGAGCACGTCTTCACACCCGAGGAACGCCGGGAAATACTCACCACGCATACGAAGCAGTGGACCAACGTCGAGGTGCCCACGTACTCCGACTTGACGGTCGATTTCGCCAGGCGCGTCGGCGCCCAGGTCATCATCCGCGGCATTCGCGACAGCGCCGACCTGCACGCCGAGCTCGAGATCGCCAACACCAACCTCATCATCAGCGGAATCGAGACGGTCTTTCTGATGACCAGCCACCAATACGTGCTCACCTCGAGCAC
Source organism: Planctomycetota bacterium (assembly GCA_022567365.1). GTDB lineage: Bacteria > Planctomycetota > Phycisphaerae > UBA1845 > UBA1845 > JADFHG01. The sequence goes on from JADFHG010000053.1 coordinate 10,978, forward strand.
GCTCATCAAACAGATCGTCGAGATGGGTGGTAGCGATATCGACCAGCTCAGCAAACTCGTGCCCGTCGACGTCGCCAAACGGCTCATAGAACGCCTGCGACCCTCGTCCTGATCGAGACCTCCGGACCGCCTACCCCGAGCCCCAACCCCTTCGCGCAAGCTTCAGCCCGCGCGATTGTCCCCACGCCCCGAGCCGCAAACTTCAGCCCGCGCGGACGTTCCCACTCTTCCGACCCGCGTGCTTCAGCCCGCGCGAGGTGTCCTCGAGAAACCGACGAACCGTCACCGGCACCGAATAGGGAAGCTCCTTGCAGCCGATCAGGAGCGCATCTTCGGCGTGCGGCCCACCTCGAAACGAGGTGGGCCGCACGATGATGCGCACGCCATCGTCTAACCTTGGGTGCATCCAGCCTGAAGGGCTGGCAGACGGTAGCCGTGGGCAAGCGCAGCGCCGCCCACGGGTTCCGAAAGCCCATGATTCATTCGACCCTGAAAGGGTCGCATAACACGCAGGGCATAGACGACCCCCTGACGGTCGTGGTGTTCGTTC
>JADFHG010000054.1 GCA_022567365.1 Planctomycetota bacterium
ACGATTTCGTGGATCCAGAACTACCGCAGGCTCTGTATTCGGTGGGAGAAGTCGACGCAACTGTTCAGTGGTTTTCTTCACCTCGGTTGTACGCTTCTCTTGCTCAAAGAGGTTCTGGGATAGGCTCTAGAGCAGAGTTCCTCATTATGTAGCGTGCGCCTCCCGTGGCGGCCGTAGGAACAAAGGGGTGTTCGATCTTTCGCACGCTACACACTAACAGACAACGCTCTAGCAGTTCGTTGAAAGAGTGCGCCATGGGTTCCGTAAGACACGGGCACGCTCCCGCTTGCCCGGGGTCCTCGAAGAAACCCATCAAACCAAACTTGACGGGAAACTAGTTTGAACGCGACAACCAAAGACGGCGGTACCATGAAGGGGATGACCAAGGCGGCGATCCTGTTGCTCGCGCTCGATCCGGACGTCGCTGGATCGGTTCTGAAGCTTATGGATAAGGAGGTCGTCGAGGATCTCACGCGAGAAATCGCTCAGATCGACTTCGTCGATCCGGTCTCCCGCGGCAAGATCGTCGAGGAATACTACAATCTGGCGCTGGCTCGAACGTACGTCTCACAGGGCGGCGTGCTGTTCGCAAAAACACTGCTGGAAAAAGCGCTTCCTCCGGACGAAGCCAACCGCATTCTCAGATTGATCGAACACCAGGTCTATCAGCAGCCCTTCGCCTTCCTGCACAAGACCGACGGCGACAACCTCCTGACGTTCATCCAGGACGAGCACCCGCAGACGATCGCGCTCATCCTTTCGCACCTTCCCGCGAGCAAAGCCTCGGAGATCATGGCGGGGCTGGCGACCAACAAACAGCTCGAGGTCGTCACGCGAATCGCGAACATGGACAACACCAATCCCGAGGTCATCAAGGAAGTGGAGAAGGGGCTGGAACTCAGGCTTTCGGGCATCGTCTCACAGACGTTTCAACGCGTCGGCGGAATCGATGCGGTCGCCGAGATTCTCAACCTTTCCGATCGGGCGACGGAAAAGAGCATTCTCGAAGCGCTCGAAGCGGAAGACCCGGATCTCGTCGAGCAGATTCGCAGACTCATGTTCGTCTTCGAGGACATCATGCTCGTCAACGACAAGGGCATTCAGATGGTGCTCAAGGAGATCGAGAACGAGGATCTCGTCCTGGCGCTGAAGACGGCCAGCCCGGAACTGCGCGACAAGGTTTTCAACAACATGTCGGATCGTGCCGCCCAACTGATCAAGGAGGACATGGAGTTCATGGGACCGGTTCGTGTGAGCGACGTCGAAGCAGCCCAACAGAAGATCGTCGACATCGTGCGGCGGCTCGAGGATTCGGGAGAGATCATCATCTCCGGTCGCGGCGGCGAGAAGGAGCTCATCGTCTGATGGGTGCCCACGGCGAGATATGCCGGCTTTACGCGGCCCGGCGTGGGACCGCTTTTCGAAACCCAGGTATCGTGTTTCACCAGTTTCACGACTATCTGAACCGCAGCCTTCAGCCTGTGCGAACCGGCGGGCGCGGAGAAGGGACACGAGTATTCGTTGCATCGCGCGGGCTGAAGCCCGCGGCTCGGGAGGAAAACACCCCCAACACGTACCATGCCCGTGTGTTCAGTGGTACCGCCCAAGCCCGCTCGCGGGCGCCCGTGCCACACCCGGAATATGGCTTTTTTCAACAGACCGCTAGCCTGTCCGGAGCGGCGATAGTGTGCCGCAAAGGAGGGGCGACGTGTCGACCGTGATCAAGGCAAACCAAACGGGGCGCTTGCTTCGAAGCCTGTCCGGCATCGATTTGGCCGATCACCTAGCCGAGGCGCAGAGCGTCATCGACAAGGCCAAGCGCGAGGCGGCAGCCATGATCGAGGAAGCGCGGCGAACCGCGGCGAAGCTCCACGCCGACGCAAAGCGCGCCGGACACACCGCGGGATACGGCGAGGGAGAGGCGGCCGGGCGCAGGGCGGGATACGACGAAGCGCACCGTACGACGACGGAGCGCTTGACGAACGAGTGTGAGCACGTCGTGACGGCGATGAAGCGGGCGATCAGCGAGTTCGAGGGGATCAAGGCGGAGGTCCGCATCGCGGCGGAACGCGACGTGCTCGTCTTCGCCATGAGCCTGGCGTCTCGGATGACGTTTGCCATTGGTCGCAAATATTCCGAGAGCGTGCGGGAAAACCTCCGCCGTGCGCTGGGTATCGTCGCGGCGCCGACCGATTTGACGATTCGCGTGAATCCGGAGGACCGTGAGATCATGGAGACCTTTGCGCCGACCGTGCTCGCGACGGCGGCGGAGGCTCATGCCGTCACGATCGCCGTCGATGATGCGATTTCCCGAGGTGGATGCACGGTGACGAGCGGTGGCACTGACGTCGATGCGACACTCGATACGCAGATTGACGAACTCGTTTCGCTGGTTCTCGGTGAGGAGCGCGGCGGTGATTGAGCTTTTCGCCGACCATTGCGCTTTGATCGACGCCGCGAGCCTCGTGCGGGTGACCGGTCGTGTGGTCGAACTGACCGGGATGACCGTCGTCGCGGGTGGGCTTCCCCTGCCCGTGGGATCGATATGCAGAATTCGGCGCGGTCATGGCGGTCCCGTGGCCGCCCAGGTGGTGGGATTGCGCGATGACCGGACCATCCTTTCGACGCTCGAGGCGCCGCTCGGTGTGGCGGTTGGAGATCGTGTGACCAGCGCGGCCGGCTTGCAACACGTTCCCGTGGGACGCCAGATGCTCGGCACGGTGCTCAACGGCATGGGGCGCCCGATCGGTGGGCGCATGGATTTCGCCGTGGAAGCGCACTATCCGGTGCATCGCGACGCGCCGCCGGCGCTTTCTCGTCGTCCGATCGACCGCCCACTCACTACGGGCGTTCGGGCGATCGACGCGATGCACACGATTGGCTGCGGGCAGCGCATGGGCATTTTCGCGGGAACCGGAGTCGGGAAAAGCGTGCTCATGGGGATGATATCCCGGTTCACGGATGCCGATGTCACAGTTGTGGCACTCATCGGCGAGCGCGGGCGGGAGGTCGGCGACTTCTTGCGCAAGGATCTCGGGGAGGAAGGGCGCAAGCGATGTGTGCTCGTCGTGAGCACGTCGGACCAGTCGCCCGTGCTGCGTGTTCGCGCCGCTTTCGTCGCGACCGCGGTCGCCGAGTATTTCCGCGATCTTGGGAAAGACGTATTGCTGCTGATGGATTCGACGACGCGAATGGCGATGGCGCAGCGTGAAATCGGGCTGTCCGCCGGCGAACCCCCGGCGACGAAAGGCTATCCCCCGAGCGTGTTCTCTCTGATCCCTCGTTTGGTCGAGCGAAGTGGACGAACCGAAGCGGGCAGCATCACCGGTTTGTACACGGTGCTCGTCGAGGGCGACGACATCACCGAGCCGGTTTCGGACACGCTTCGCGGCGTGCTCGACGGGCACCTCTGGCTGTCGCGAGATCTCGCCAATCGAGGTCAGTTTCCCGCGGTGTCGGTGCTCGAGAGTATCAGCCGGGTGATGACCGACGTCGTGGACGCCAAACACATCGAGGCGGCGCGCACGATCCGTCGCGTGCTCGCCGTGTGGAGCGACATCGAGGATCTCGTCAACGTCGGCGCATATGCAGCGGGGACAAACGTCGAGTTCGACGTGGCGGTCCAGATGAAACCGATTATCGACGAGCTTTTAAGGCAGGGGATGCGTGAGCGTTCCGATTGGTCCGACACGCGGGAGAAGCTTCTCGACGTGGCCGGTCGAATCGAGACCCTGCGGGAAACGCTCGGCAAAAGCCGTGACGACGCCGAGTTGAAAGCGGCTTCATAGAGGGTTGATCGATGGCGGCGCGATTCCGATTTCGGCTTGAAGTGGTCAGGAAATTGCGGAAGCGCGCTCAGGACGAGCAGCGTCGTGTGGTCGCCGAATGCGTTCGCCGGCAGAGGCAATTGACGCAGCGCACCGAGGACGTGGACCGAGCGCTTCGCGGGAACGTCGAAGTCACGCGAGCCGCGTCGAATACGGTTGCGATAGACGTTCGATCACTGCGGCTGGGGCACGCGTATATGGGTCGCCTGCAGCGCAGGGCCATCGAGGCACGGGCGGAATTGAGCGAATGCAACGGCCAACTGACTGCGGAGCGCGAAAAGCTCGCTGACGCAACCGGGCAAGTCAAGGCGATCGAGAAGCTGCGAGAGAAAAAGTGGGAAAGGCATTGTACGAAGGTCAGACGCGACGAGCAGGCCGCCATGGATGAGGCGGCATTGCAGATGTACGGTCGAGGGCGACAGGCACACTCGGAAGGCGGGTACCCGCGATGAGCGCATCGACGACGATCAAGAAGGGATATGAAGCCATGGCGTTGTTCGCGGTGCTCAACTGGCTGGGCGCCGCCGGGCTAGCGATGTTTCTCATCAGCACGAGTCGTGTGGATGGTGACATGCTCCGGCAGGTCGTCGCGGTCCTGCGGCATGAGGATCTCGCGACTCAAGACGACGATGCCGCAGCCTCCGCTGACGCCCAATCCGGTGATTCCCAGCGGCAGGCGTCCGTGGAGACGAGAATCGAACGCGAGGTCGCTCGCAGCGAAGGCGAAAGGGTCAAGGCCGAACTCGAGCAACGGCTGGCGACAATCAATCGGATCCTTCTGCAGGTTACAAAGAAGCGCGAGGCGTTCGAGGAAGAGGTTGCCGACGCCGCCAAGCTCGAGGCCGACCGGCTTGCGGAACGACAATCCGATGGTTTCAAGAAGCAGCTCGAGCTGTTCGAGGCGATGACGCCGAAGACCGCGCTCGGGCATCTCCTCAATCTGCCAAACCACGACGATGCCGCGCGAATTCTGGCGCAAATGGATACGCGAAGAGGGAAGAAGCTGATCGAAGCGGCGAAGCGAGGCGATGATCTGACGCGCATGCGGATCATTTTGCAGCGGGTGCGCGACGTGTCGCCCGAGCGATCGGATGATTTGGAAGACGGACGGTAGTTTGCCTCGCTCCCTGCCTTGGGGTGCGTGAATGCGGAGCGGTACGAGGATGAGCTGATGGCTCGAATCGCGATGAAGAATCCTCTTGGCTTGACGGAGTTGGTTTGCCCGTGCGGGGACCAAACGGAGTCTTGAACTTGGCGCACAACCATCGATTACGGAATAGCGACACCGACCAGCGAGCGCGCGAATGAACGATATGACCGTTGGATCGCCGGCCGACGCAAGCAAACCGATCGGCATTGGCGCTACTCGGCGCGACCGGGCAGCGGATCGCGATGCGCCAAACGGAGCGGATGCGTTTGCGACGATCCTGGCCGTCACACCGCAGGCTCGCGGGGTCGGTGCGCACGGGTTTGCCTATGCGTCGCCAAACGAGATGTTCGAACCGCCCGTAGACGACCCGCGTGACCATCGGTTGCAGACCATGAAGCATGAAGCTGACAACCCGGGTCCGTCGCGTGAACGCGGCCGGCTGGCGGAGCATCGCGGCGACCGGACCAACCGACCGCGGAGCGTGCGGTCGGAGACGCCGCCGGCGCCCCCGCGCCCGGGAAGCGCCGCGCTCACCCGCAATATGGCGTCGTCCGACCGCCAAGAGACCGGCCGCGTCGGCGGGCGCGGTGCCGCGACCGATCGGGTGGCGACTCGTTCAATCTCGGCTGAGGCGCGGGTCTCCGAGGGTGATGCCATGGCGTTGCAGCGCCGGGGTTCCGGCGACGGAGCGCGGACGGCGGGGCCTTCGCCGCCGCACCAGGGGCGTAGCACGCCCACCGCTTCATCCGCCCGCGCGACGTCTTCGCAAGGCGTTGCGAGCGCGTCGAGCGCGGGGGATAGATCGACGAGCCCGGCCGCGCACATGGGTCGATTCCTGGCGGGTTCGCGCCCGGGCGACGGCGAGACGGTGCGCGCAACAACGACATCGAACACGAGCGATCAACCGCGAGCGCAGCGGAGCGATCGCTCGAGCGCGGGTGCGCGTCAACCGGGCCGCAGCACCGCCGCACGACGCGGGTCGGACTCCGCCCAAGCGGCGGATTCAGCGCGGCGGTCTGCCTTCAAGCGTATCGTCCGAGCCCTGCGGTTGCAGGGTGGACCGAGTCGATCGTCAGCGCGGATTCAGCTCCATCCGCCCGGTCTGGGGAAGATGGATATCGACGTACACATGGTCAATCGTGGGCTTCGGCTATCGATTGAAACGCAATCGACGGAGGCGCGTGATTTGCTTTATCAGCGCGTGGACGAACTGCGGGCAGGGCTCGAGCGACAGGGAATCCGCATCGACGGCTTCAGCGTCACGGTGGCTGCCTCGGTCGAAGTGCCCGATACCGGTGGGCTCGGTGGACGTGCCGATCGAGGGGCGGAGCGGCGCGGAGACCGATCCGTGTCGCGCCCGTCTTCGCTGTCGTCGCACGCGGGGAGGGATGAAGCGCCGCGCATCGGGGCCAATGACGGCGAGGAGGAATCCGGTGTGGTGACGACGACGCGCGTGGATGTGAAGGCATAGGAGTTCGTCGAAAAAGCCTGATCTGTATGTGTGGTACCGGTTTACAACCGGTGAGAACAGGTGTGGCATCGGCTAATAGCCGGTGATAAGACGGGCTATTAGCCCGTGCCACACTTTTCAACAGGCTGATAGCAGTCCGTTGAAGACGCTAAGTCTTGGGTGCGACACTACTGAGTGTCAATGCATCAATTGCAGAACTGAGGACGGCGCTGGGAATAGCGCCGTCGGATACTCGAGGGCGGAGCCCGCTGGATGTGGCTTTTGATGACACCGTTCGGCACGGTGTCGGCAGGGAGGCATCAATGGACCCGATTCAGTCGAGCACTGCGCTCGCGGCGGCAGGCGGCGCTGCGCCGTCGAAGAACTCGTTTTCCGCGTTGAGTTCCGAAGACTTCTTCGGATTGCTCATCACGCAACTGACGAACCAGGATCCGTTCGAGCCGACGGGCAACGAGGAACTGTTTAACCAGATCGCCTCGATTCGCGAGATCGAGCTTTCGACGGCGCTCACGGAATCGCTCGAGACCCTGACCAGCCAGCAGCGTTTCGGCGCCGCGTCATCGCTCATCGGGCGGTTCGTGACCGGCGTGTCCGGTTCGGACGGTATGCCACACAGTGGCATTGTAACGGGCGTTCGGTTCGACGCCAAGGGCGAGGCCGTGCTGCAGCTCGGCGATGGGACCGAGATGGCGCTGGCCGACGTGACGACGATCGAGGCCGCGGAATCGGCCGCGGAGTCGTTGATCGGCACCAAGGTGTTCGGCGTCGATAGGCGCGATCCGTCGGACGTGCGCGCGGTCGAAGGCATCGTGACGTCGGCGCGCACGGACGAGCGAGGCGAAACCGTCGTGGAGCTCGATACGGGCGAGGACATACGGTTTCGCGACGTGCTCGGAACGGTCCCGGACCAACTGTGATGCGCGAGTATCGGCAACGCCGCGCGGGCGGCTTTTGGCGCCGACGAAATGAAACATCTACGATCCTCTCGAGAAGCGTGCTCGGGGATCGCGACGAAATAGACGGGAGGACGAAATGTCTCTAACCGGAGCGATGCAGGTCGGGTTTACCGGCGTGCAAACCAATCAAATACGCGTCGATACGGTCGGTGACAATCTGGCCAACCTGAATACAACGGCTTTCAAGGGTCAGCGGACCCTCTTCGAGACGTTGCTGTACCGCACGATTGGCGAAGGCGACGCCCCGACGGCCCAAACCGGAGGAACGCTGCCGGAGCAAATCGGCACCGGGGCCGGCGTCGCGGTGATCCAGCGGAACTTCGCCCAGGGTGCGATTCAATCCACCGGCTTCGCATCGGACCTCGCGGTGGACGGCCAGGGGTTTTTCATTCTGACCGCCGCCGACGGCGCGCAGGTATACACGCGCGACGGGGCGTTCAGCCTCGACGCGGCCGACACGCTGGTTTCCGCGCACGGCGCGCCGGTGCAGGTCTTCGGTGTCGGCGCTGACGGCGCGATCGACACGAGCACACTCACCAACCTCGTCGTGCCGATCGGGACTACGGGCGAGGCAGTCGCGACGACCGCGGTGGTCATGGACGGCCAACTGGACGCCGCCGGGTCGGTGGCCACGGAGGCGGCGGTCGTCGTTTCCGCTCCATTGGTTACCTCAACCGGGGCGCCGGCGACGGCATCGACGGAGTTGACTTCGCTGGTTGACGCGACCGGGGTTCCGATGTTTGCGACCGGTGACGTATTGACCATCAATGCCTCCAAGGGCGGTCTCGCCATTCCCGAGGCCACGTTTGAAGTGGGCGTCGCGGGCAACACGCTGGGCGACCTCGCGGCGTTTCTCGAGTCGACGCTGGGGATCCAGGGGGATCCGGCTACGGGTGGGGAACCCGGCGTGACGATTGCCGCCGGTCCCGAACCGCCGGCCGGTTCCCTGGTCATCACCTCAAACCTCGGATCGGCGAACGCGATCAGCCTGGAGGGTCCATCGATTCGCAATACTACGGGTCCGGTGGCGTCGCCATTCGCGTTCACGACGGTGAGCGATGCCAATGGCGAGGCCTTGACCACGAGCTTCCGTGTGTATGACTCGTTGGGAAACCCGGTGGACGTCCGGCTTCGTTTGGCGATGGAATCAAAGACGGAAGGCGGCACGACGTGGCGGTTCTTTGCGGAATCGGCCCACAGCGGTCTCGCCATGCCGATCCTTGGCACGGGGACGATTTCGTTCGACCAAAACGGGAAGTTCGTCGGCGCGACGGGCACCACGCTCTCGATCGACCGATCCGGGACCGGGGCTGCGACACCGCTGACGTTTGACCTCGACTTTGGCGGGCTCACCGGGCTTTCGAGTAGCGACGGAACGTCGGAACTGATCATGGCGAGCCAGGACGGCACCGAGGCGGGCGTGCTCATAGGATTTGACATCGCGCAGGATGGTATCGTCACCGCGAACTTCTCGAACCAACAGACGGAACTCCTCGGGCAGATCGCGTTCGCGACGTTTGCCAATTCGGAAGGGCTGGTCGCCTTGAGCAACAACGTGTTCCGGACCGGTCCAAACTCGGGCGACCCGACCGTCTTGGAACCGCTGACGGGTGCGGCCGGGTTCGTCGTCTCCGGGGCGCTCGAGCAGTCCAACGTCGAGATCTCCCGCGAGTTCATCAACCTGATCACGGCATCGACCGGTATTTCGGCGGCCGGTCGGGTCATCCGGACGGCGGACGATTTGCTGCAGGAGTTGCTGTTGTTGGCGCGATGACGGGGATGAATCGGACGGTTGACGAACGTGTGCCACCCAGTGTCGCGCCCATCGCAAGTCGTCGATGCGGCGACGTCGTACCGGTGGATAGGGCTTCAATGGTTTGTTTGTTGTGGGTGCTTCGTCGATGCGGTGTGCCCCCGAGAACGAGGTCGCGATCATGATCACCATTACCCGCTTTGACAAGCGTGTCATCGTCCTCAACGTCGAGATGATCAAGACGATCGAGGCCATACCCGACACGATGATCACGCTCATCAACGGAGACACCATTCTCGTGCGCGAGACGGTCGAGGAGGTGGTTGAGCGGGCGATCGAATACGCGCGGCGGCTCCATGGTTTCCGCGTGGTGTGACCCTGGGGTCGCGACTCGTACCGACGGTCTTTGGTAGACGGTCATCATTGCTGGATGAAGGGGTTCGGCGGGTTTGCCCGATCGGCGAGCCGAATGAAGCGGCACACGACGTGGCTGCGGAATGGTAGAGACCGCGTTGGTGCATCGCTAACGGCGGGGAGGTTGGAGGTCGATATCACCCATGTGGGTGACGGTGCGCGCACGTACTGCGCGGAGATGATTGGTCATGGATATTGCAACGATTATCGGTCTGCTCGCAGGTATCGTGCTGATCCTTGGGGCGATCATGTCGAAGGCCAGTATCATGGGTTTTATCGACCCGGCTTCCATAATAATCGTGCTGGGGGGGTCCGTTTGTGCCGCTCTGATCAGCTTTCCGATGCGAAAGGTGCTCGGTGTGGCGGGGGTTGTTCGGAACTGCTTCTTCACCAAGGCACGCAATCCAGACGATCTGATAGTGGACCTGGTCAAATACGCGGAGATCGCCCGGCGCGACGGCATCCTGTCGTTGGAGAACGTCACCGGGGAAATCAACGACCCGTTCCTTGTCTCGGGGATACAGATGGCCGTCGATGGAACGGATCCGGATCTGATCGAGACCATCATGATGAGCGACCTCGAGGCCGTCGCCGGGCGACATCGAGCGGGCAAGGCCCTTTTCGAGAACATCGGCAAGTACGCGCCGGCGTTCGGGATGATCGGGACGCTGATCGGGCTTGTGATCATGTTGGGTGATATGGAAGATCCCGCCTCGATCGGTCCGGCGATGGCGGTCGCGCTTCTGACGACCCTGTACGGGTCGCTGATCGCGAACCTGGTCGCGCTGCCCCTGGCGGACAAACTCGGTATGCGCAGCAAGGAAGAGATCATGCTCAAGATGATCACGGTCAAGGGCGTGATGGCGATTCAATCGGGCGATAATCCGCGCATCGTCGAGCAAAAGCTCAAGACGTTCCTGCCCAGCGGCATGCGCGGTGCGGAAGAGGCCGGTCGACAGGCGGCGTGAATAAGAATATGTCTGTGCTCGACCAAGAAGAGCAAAAAGAGGGTGCTCCCGCTTGGATGGTCACCTATGGTGACCTGATGACGCTTCTGCTCTGCTTTTTCGTTATTCTGGTTTCGATGAGCGAAATCAAGGAGGACGAGCGCTTTCATCAGGTGATCGAGTCGCTTCGGGCCGCCCTCGGAGGCCATCAAGGCGCGCGCGAGCCCATTCCAGGACTACGCGCGGCACAGGCCAACACGCTGATTCAGCGCCTGCTCGAAATCGATCCGCCGCTGCGGGAAAACAACCGCGGCGACACCGACGTCGAGGGAATCGAAGGCGTCAAGTTTCGGGTGACCAACGTACGCGACGGGATCGAGGTTGTCGTCGGCGGAACGATCACGTTTGATCGGTTCAGCGCGACGCTGAAACCCGAAGCACGCAACATCGTGCGCAAAGTGGCGGAGCGGCTGCGCGGGTATAACCACAAGGTGCTCGTGCGCGGGCACGCGACCCGCGAACCGTTACCGCCGGATTCAATCTACGCCGACGCCCGCGATCTCTCGTACGAGCGGGCAAAAGCAGTTGTGCACCAGCTCGAGCGCAGCGGTGTGCGCGATATACGCCTCACGCCGATTCCGGTCGGCGACACCGAGCCGCTCGTGCGACAGGCGTATACCGAGGAGCGCCGGGCGATCAACCGGCGCGTGGAGATTCTGGTCACGGAAGACTTGATCCAGGACTATGCCGGGACGACCCCGGCACAAGAGGCGACGGAGTCTCGAGATGGCCGATAACACGAATCCACCTGCACCGCCCGCCAATGAGAAAAAGAGCGCGAAGTCATTAGTGATCGGCGTTGCGCTCCTCATGCTTCTCGAAGGGGCCGGCGTGTTTCTGCTGGCGGGCTCCGTATTTGGACCCCCATCGGAAGGTCTTGCGGCGGATGGGATCGACGGGGCGGACGAAGACGCGGGCGACGCGTTTGCCGAAGTCG
>JADFHG010000055.1 GCA_022567365.1 Planctomycetota bacterium
TATTCCACGACCGTGGCGGGGGGCGGTCGCCACTTTTTCAACAGGCCTCTCGACGATTGCCTTCTCGCCACGGTCGTTCGCACTCCCCGATTGAGCCAAGTCGCCCGCGAGATTGCGGCGAAAAAGCAGAGGCGGATCGGAAGCTATGAACATCAGCATTGTCCTTAAGTGTATGGTCGTGGCCGCTTTGATCAGTGGCGCACCCGCCACAACGCGAGCAGACGAGGAGCGAGGCGGAGACACCGACAAGAGAACGAATGAGAAGAAACCGCTTGGGACCATTGCGGAGAAGACCGCCGGTCTCGAACGCCACGACGGTCTCTTCACGTACTACGTCGATCACGACACGGGAAAAATCTGGTTGCAAACGCCGCCGCCGCCAAGCGATCAGGGCGACGAGGGTGAACGCGCCGGCCGATCGGATGCCGCGCCCGGCGGCGAATTGGTTCGGTTTCTTTATGTCGCCGGTCTTGCACGAGGGCTTGGCTCGAATCCGATCGGGCTTGACCGAAGCAGGATCAGCCGCACGCGACTGCTGCTGCTGCGCCACGTCGGGGGTCGGGTGCTGTTGGAGGAAGAAAATCTCGCGTATCGGGCGCTGACCGATAGCGCTGCCGAGCGGCGTGCGGTCGCCGAATCGTTCGCCACGTCGATCATCTGGGCGGGCGAGGTTGCCGCCCGCGACACAGACGGCGCATTGCTCGTCGATTTCACCTCGTTTATCGTACGCGACGCACAGGATGTCGCGGGTTCGCTTAAACGCAGCGACCAGGGCACATTCAAACTCGACGATGACAGGAGCCTCGTCGACACGCGGCGCTGCCTCGCGTTCCCCGACAATTGCGAATTCGAGGCGATCCTGACGTTTACCTCCGATGAGCCGGGCGGCCACGTCGCGGCCACCGTACCGGACGCCTCAGCCGTCACGCTCGTGCAGCATCACTCCCTCATCCGGTTGCCTGACGACGCCTATCGGCCTCGCCGTTTCGACCCGCGCGCACCGTCGAGCCCGATTCAGTTTATGGATTACGGCGCTCCGCTCGACCAGCCGATCGCGAAGCGATGGATTCGCCGACATCGATTGGAGAAGACGGATCCGACGGCTCCGCGATCGAGGGTCAAGGAGCCCATTCGATATTACGTGGACCCGGGTGTGCCCGAGCCCATGCGCAGTGCGCTGCTCGAAGGAGCCCGATGGTGGGCCGACGCATTCGAGAGTGCGGGGTTCGTCGACGCGTTCGAGGTCGATGTGCTTCCGGAAGGCGCCCATCCGCTCGACGTTCGCTACAACGTGATTCAGTGGGTGCATCGGTCGACCCGTGGATGGTCATACGGCGCATCGGTGAGCGACCCGCGCACCGGCGAGATTATCAAGGGTCACGTACTCCTCGGTTCGCTCAGGGTGCGGCAGGATCGTCTGCTTTTCGAGGGTCTCGCGGGCACCGATGCGACGGGTAGCGGCCGGCCCGACGATCCGATTCAAATCGCGCTCGCTCGCATTCGGCAGCTTTCCGCCCACGAAGTCGGTCATACGCTCGGATTCGCGCACAATTTCGCCGCGAGCACATACGCCGATCGCGCGTCGGTGATGGATTATCCCGCGCCGCTCGTTCGTGTGACAGAGATTGGCACGTTGGATTTCTCCGAGGCCTATGGCGTGGGCATCGGTGCGTGGGACCGGTTTGCCGTTCAGTATGCGTACAGCGAGTTTGCCCCGGGCGTGGACGAACACGCGGCGCTCGATGCCATGGTGGCGGCGGCGATTCGCGATGGAATGCTCTTCCTGTCGGACCGCGACGCGCGCCCGGATGGCGCAGCGCATCCGGCGGCCAACCTTTGGGACAACGGTGCCGATCCGGTGGAGGCGCTCGCGCAAACGTTAGACGTTCGGCGAATCGCACTGGAGCGGTTTGGTGAGCGGAATATCGCACCGGGCCGGCCGTTGGCGACGCTTCAGGAAGTGCTCGCGACGGTGTACTTGCATCACCGGTATCAACTGCAGGCCGCGGTCAAGGTCGTCGGTGGGATGGAGTATGCGTATGCGCTTCGCGGAGACGGTCAACCGCCGGTACGGGTGATCGACGGGGCAACCCAGCGGCACGCGCTCCCGGTCATCCTCGATTGCCTCTCACCCGAGGTGCTCGACCTGCCGGAATCGGTCTTGAACCTTCTGATTCCGCGTCCGTTCGGTTACGGCGCTAACCGCGAGATGTTTACCGGCGCCACCGCGCCGGCGTTCGACGCGTTGGGGGCGGCCGCGACGGGCGCCGACATGGTGCTGCGGGGTCTGCTCAACCCGCAGCGCTGCGCCCGGCTCGTCGACGCGCGGCGGCGCGATCCGAGCGCGCTCGGCATGACGGAGATGCTCGACGCTATGATCGATCGGGCGTTTCCCAAGAACGAAGCACCGAGTCCGCGTCATGCGGAACTCCAACGAACCGTGCAACAAGTGGTTGTCGCACGGCTGACCGGTCTGGCGCGAGACCCTGCCGCTTCGGCCGTCGTTCGGGCACGCGCGGACTACGCGATCGACTCGTTGAGCGGGCGAATCGCGTCGTCGCTTGCGGAACGCGATCGGGATCCGGCATGGGATGCCCATGTGTATTACCTACTCGCCGAAATCGCCCGCCACCGCGACCGTTCCCTACCCCCAACGTCGCCGATCCCCATTCCACACAGCGCCCCACCCGGCAGCCCGATCGGGATGGAAGTGGCCGATCTCGGGGGTTGTTCGACGGGTTGATGTAGGATGAAGAAGAATGAAGGATGGAGATGACATGCGATCGTTACGCGGGACTTGGGCCTTCCGCGTCACCGCACGCGGCAAATCGGCGGATAGGGTATCATTCAGCGAGGGAGAAAACGTGGTTCACCTACCTGAACCACAGGTGGGGATCGGAACGTGGATCGGCGGCCGTGCGTACGCTGGGAGCCACGGCGACATGTTGAAGGCAGGTCGTTGACCTGCCCCACCGGGCTCGGGACGTCAGTTTCCACGCACCATGGCGTTTTCAGGAACGACGGTGGCGGCGAGAACGTCAATACCGTAGTCGTTTGATCACAACACGTGCGGAATACTCAGGAGGCACAACGGGAGAACGAATCCATGACGCTCCTTGCTGTGTCGCTTCCGCGCATCTCGTTCCAACCCTTGACTCTTTGTCTGCGGCGCGGTAGGTTGGAACGGTCCTCGGGAGGTCCAAGAGGAGAAGATGCCCATGACACGCTGTTTGTTCAATTCTGTGCTAATCATAGCGGTATTGTCAAACGTGAGCGCCGCCTGTATCGATCGCGTCATCGTCAGGCCCACCGGGATACTCACCACGGTGGATCCCGTGGCGTTGGAAATCCAACTGGTGACGCCCACGTCGCCGACCCACCTCGTTCAGCCGACCGAAGTCGTCGTCCAGGGCAACAAGATCCTGATCGACGTGTACGTGGACGGCGGGCCGATCGACACCCCGGGGTCTCTGGTCGAAACCGTCGACCTGGGAACGCTGCCCGCCGAGACCTACACGTACACCATCACACAACACCCCACCAAGGACTGTAGTCTGCAAACCGTGACCGGCAAGTTTTGCGTGGACGAGGTTGGATGCAAGAGTGAGGCGTGCCGTTGTCCCGTGCCGCCGAACCCCAGCTACGTCATCATTGACCTGGGCACGTTGGGAGGTAACACCAGCGTCGCGCTGGGGATCAACGAGTCGGGGCAGGTGGTCGGCAGTGCGGATACGCCCCAGGGGTTGCGGCACGCTTACCTTTGGGAGGCCGCGGTGATGATCGACCTGGGCACGCTCCCCCCGGAACCACAAAGCGAAGCGTGGGACATCAGTGAGGCCGGACACGTGGTCGGGATTGCCACGGCGGACGGTGGTATCGCCCGCGGGTTCATGTGGCAAGATGGGACCATGATCGACCTGGGCAATCTCGGCGCCGCCAACACCCATGCTTTCGGGGTAAACGAGTTCGGCCAAGTCGTCGGTTTTTCGTGGCTGCCGCCTTCTGAGCCTCGCGCGTTTCTCTGGGAAGACGGTGTCATGTCCGACCTGGGGACGCTCGGTGGGGCGTCCAGCAATGCTTGGGACGTCAACAGTGTGGGGCAGGTCGTCGGCAGTTCAACGCTTTCACCCGGCGAACAGGGAGGGGCTTTCTTGTGGGAAAACGGGGTGATGACGAATCTGGGCACGCTGGGCGGTCCGACCAGTTGGGCCTCCGGGATTAACGAGCTCGGACAAGTCGTCGGGCAGGCGGAACGCTCCGAGGGAGGCCTCGTGCTTCACGCCTTCATCTGGGAGCGAAACGAGATGATCGACCTCGGCGCTCTGGGCGGCTATGAGAGCAGCCGGGCGGAGGCGATCAACAACCAGGGCGAGGTCGTCGGTTCGGGGAGCAATGGCACGACGGATCAGCCCTTCCTCTATCACGGTGATGTGGGATTGCGGGATCTGCGTGACCTTCTTTGGGTAGACGTTGACTGGTCCGCCCTGTCCCCACGTGCCATCAACGATGCGGGGCAGATCGTGGGAAGCGGACGGCACCAGGGACCACGAGCGTTCCTGATGACGCCCATCGACGGGGACTTTGACGACGACGGTGATACCGACATGGCTGATTTCGCTTCCTTCCAAATATGCCTGGCGGGACCGGGTGAGCCGATCGGACCCGGATGTGAGACGAGCGACATTGACAGAGACGGCGACATCGACCTCGACGACTTCCAGGCATTCGGATGGGCATTCACGGGGCCGTAGCGCAACGAGCCCGGCAGGGCAGATTAACGACCTGACATCACCATGTCGCTGATCGGGTCGGGCCGGGTGGAGACGGGTGCGGTACAATCGCGGTGATGTCGCGGCACCCCCCCCCGACAGACAACAAGGTAGCGCGCGCTTCGCCGGGCGAAAACCGCCACGGTCAGCACGGTCACCAGGTGGCCGAAGCCGGGTGCGGCCATCGAGAACGAAACCTGTTGCCCAACCTCCACGGAAGACGATGCGAGAATTGCGGCGAGCCTCCTTGCTCAATGCATTGGGCCACCACCCGGCGCATCGGACGGGAGGCTGATTCTTCATCGAATCAGTAGCCAAATCCGCCTCTCGAGAAGTGCGAAAGTCGGGCTTGGAGCGTGCATGATAAGGGAGGGCAAGGTCCATTAGGGAGGGCGAGGCCCGGTACAACCGGCTTGCCGGCGCCGAGTCGGGTTCCCGCCGAGCCGCTAACCGTCAATCGCCGGAACTGCCGCCGACCCCGCCGTGGGGAACCTGCTGCGAGTCGATCGCATCGGTGGGGATGTTTGCTCCACGGCCCTGTTTCCCCTTTGGCCCGCAAGCGGATATGATGATTCAAGCGGTGCCGCGCCGAATGGTGATCATCTTGGGCGCGAGCGCCCCTCGAGACGAACGCATGTGATTCGACGAGACCCCACGCGCAGGCGCGCGGGTCGAAGGGGAGATGGTCAACGCGGCCAACGCACAAGGAGCTTTGCCGATGTCAATGTTCTGGCACCTGTCCAACAGGCGATACGATTCCCAGGCTGGTGACGCAAGCAGTGCGGCCCGGAAGGCGACGACCTCGGTCGAGGAACTGGAGAACCGGCTGGACCGGTCGATGCTCGCTTGCGAGGCGATGTGGTCGATCATGCGCGACAAGCTGGGCGTGGGCGAGGAGGAGCTGGTCGATCGGATCAACGAGATTGACCTATCGGACGGCCGATTGGACGGCAAGGTGCGCAAGACGGCGGTCTCGTGCCCGAAGTGCAATCGGACGATCTCGCCGCGGTTTCCCAAGTGCATGTACTGCGGACAGCCAATCGTTCATGATCCGTTCGCGTAGGACCACCCGTCGTCGAATGTGTTCAGGGCGGCATGATCCTGCTCAGCCTGCCGCGCGGTGGCATCACGCAAGTACATCGTGCATCGAGTAAAGCCGCGGCTCTTTCCCGACGATCCACTCGGCCGCGCGCAGCGCGCCGGACGCGAACGTATGCCGCGACTGGGCGGTGTGGGTCAGCGTGATCGTCTCCCCCGGACCGCTGAAATGCACCTCGTGCTTGCCGACGACGTCGCCCATGCGCAGCGAATGCACACCGATTTGACGCGGCGGCCGCTTCCCGGTTTCGCCGTGGCGACCGAACACCGCGTCAGACTTTGCATCCCTGCCGGTCGTTGCGGCGATTCGGTCGAGAAGGGCGCTCGCGGTGCCGCTTGGCGCGTCGATCTTGCCGCGATGGTGCGCCTCGACGATTTCGATGTCGTATGCATCACCAAGACGGCGGGCGACGTCGCCCACGAGTTCCAGGAGCAGATTGACGCCGACGCTGAAGTTGGCCGCCAGTACGATCGGAATCGTCGCAGCGGCGTTGTGGATCCGCGACAACTCGTCTTCCGTATGACCGGTCGCTCCGATCACCATGGGCAATCGCAAATCTGCGCACTTCTCGAGCCATTGCATCGTGCCGCCGACGGTAAAGTCGATAAGCACGTCGGCGGCCGCCTCGAGCGTCGCGGTCGGTCGAACTTCCAAGTCCGCGACGCGAAGTGTGCCGCCGCAAAGCGGGTCGTCCCTGCACGTGAGGGCGGCGGCGATCTCGATACGATCGTCTCCGCTTGCGAGTTCGATGATCGCCCTACCCATTCGACCGGTCGCGCCGGCGATTGCGATTCGAGTCATGTTGATGTCCATGCGGTGCCTCTTTCTCCCGAGCCGCGCGCCGCAGACCGCACGGGCGTACACGGTCGATTTTGTGCTGCGATGAGGCACACTACCGCGCGGGCAAAGTCAAGCGGCTCGGGGCCGATGCGCCGTCGCCGCATGCTCCAAACCCGGCACCCAAAGATTTCCCGATTTCGCATGCCGGATCCATTGACATTCGCAACGCATCAAACGGCGAGAGATCGCGCGGGCTGAAGCCCGCGGCTCGGAACACGAAAACGGGAAACACTTTAGAATGCGTCCTAAAAGCCCCTCCCTCACGGTGGGGGTTCGGAAAGAACCGGGGTGCCCGCCGGTTTTAGGACGCACTCTTAGCAACTTCTCAGCACTTCCTCGATCGCTTCAATCTCCGCCGGCACCTGAACGGGCGGATTCGCATGCGGCGCCGCGACGTCATCGCGGCCCCCGTTCGCATGATACCGCACCGTGGCGTCCGGGTCTTTGAGTGCGTGGCCGGTGAGGATGCAGACGACACGGTCCGTAGGCGCGATCACCTGCTCTTCGAGGAGCAACCGCAGCCCGGCCACGGACGCCGCGCTTGCCGGTTCGCAACCGTAGCCGTGCTGCCCGACGAGCGCCTTGGCGTCGAGGATCGCCTCGTCGGTCACCTGACGTACGACGCCGCTGAGCGCGTCGAGACTCCGCAAGGCTTTAGGGAGATTCACCGGCCGGCCGATTTCGATCGCGGTGGCGACGGTTCGCGCGGCCCAGCCCCGTTCCTCCATGTGTTGGTAATGGTCCAGCACCACCCGATCGTCCACTTGCCCGCCGTTCCACCGCAGGCCGCGCTCGGTGAAGAGTTCGTACAGCGTGTTCGCCCCGGCCGCGTTGATGACGGCGAGCCGCGGCATGCGATCGATCAAACCCAATTCGCGGAGTTCGACGAAGGCCTTGCCAAAGGCGCTCGTGTTGCCGAGGTTGCCGCCCGGCACGACGATCCAATCGGGCACCTGCCAGCCCAGCCCCTCGAGCACACGATACATGATCGTCTTTTGCCCCTCGAGGCGAAACGGGTTTATCGAATTCACGAGGTAGAGGTCGAGGCGATCGGTCGCCTCCCGGACGAGGCGCATACACGCATCGAAGTCCCCGGCAATCTGGAGCGTCATCGCGCCGTGGTCGAGGGCTTGGGCGAGCTTGCCCAGGGCAATCTTGTCGTCGCCGACAAAAACCACGGCGCGGATGGGCTCGCCCGCGCGGGTCGACGTGTTCCCGGCAAACATGGCGAGCGACGCGCTGGTATTGCCGGTGGACGCGCATCCGACGCGGCCACGGTCGAGCGATCGCGCCATGGTGAACGCGGCGGCCATGCCGTTGTCCTTGAAGCTCCCGCTCGGGTTGAAGCCTTCGTATTGGAGGAAACACCGACCAGGCTTGTGGCCGATTTCGATGGCGAGACGATCCGCTTGTTGCAGGATCGTGCGGCCCTCGCCGATGGTGACGAGATTCGTCGAGTTCGCGAAGGGCAGCAGCTCGCGAAACCGCCACACGCCGCTGTAGTCGAGGCGTCCCGCCGGCGTATCCGGCTGTGCCCCGCGCCGATCGTTGAACAGCGCCGGCGACTTCGGCACACGGCAGCGCGACCAGTCGTAGCAAACGTCCAGGAGTGAACCGCAGGCCGAGCATGCGTACCGCACGTCGTCGATGGCGTACGTCGCGCCGCAGGTCGGTTTGATGCACTGTTGAAACGCAGGGTCGGACATCTGCGGTCATGTTCGTCGGGGTCGGTGGAAGTGGCAAGTCCGACCCTCATCGGCAGCCTGTTTCAGACCTGCTTGCGCGAACCGAGCCTTTCGGACGTGGCCAGGAGCCGTCTGAAAAACCCGATGGTGGTTTCTTTGGCGCACGTCTTGCGTGTTCCACGGCCGCCGCGGGGGGTAGCCGCTATTTCTTCAAAGGACGGCGATGGGGCCATCTTTCATGGGCTGCTACAGGGCCGTCGCGAGCAGCGCGGCGATCGCACCGGCGACGGGCAGCGTGACCAACCATGCCAGAAGAATCGAACCCACGGTGCGCCAATGTGCCCGTCCGTTGACCGCGCCGATCCCGAATAGCGCACCACAAGTGACATGAGTGGTGGAGACCGGCATTGCGAAGAAGCTTGCGAGAATGACCAACGTGGCCGCCACGAGGTTGGCCGTCGCGCCGGATCCGGCGTTCATTTCGGTAATGTCCCGGCTCATTGTCCGCGTGACCCGTTTGGCCGCCAAGACGCCGCCGGTCAGCATGGCCGCGGCCACCAGGCCAACCGCAGGACCGGACGTTCCCCAAGCGACGGCGCCGACCGCGAGGGCCGCGAGCTTCGGAGTATCGTTCATGCCACGGGCGGCGGAGAGCATCGTCGCGGAGACGACGTGTATGCCATCGAGCAGGGTCGCCGCGGAGATGCCCAACACCTTGCCGACGTACCGCTGGCGACACTCATCCGCCTTGCCGATTCCCAAGCTGATTGATCTTAATTCGACGGGCGTGTTCGCGAAACCGAGTTCACCCGACCGGGCATTGGATGAACCGGTGCTGCGTTGGGCGACGGCGACGGCGCCTGTCACGGGAACCCACTCCCGCCGTTCGCCCACGCAGATGCACGTCTCCTCGTTGACGCTCATCGCGAGGCGAAACTTGTGAAGGAGGTAGTAAGAAAGGGCCGCGAGGACGGCTGCGGCGATCGGGGAAAACAGAAGCGGCATCATGAACTTGGTCGCAAGACCGGACCAGGAGACGGAGCCGGTCGCGCCGAGGCCGACGCCGACCAACGCGCCGGTCAGCGCATGCGTCGTCGAAATGGGGAACTTGAAGACGGTTGCCAGGGCGACCGTGACCGCCGCGGCGATCGCCACGATCGTCATCACGGAAAGCTGACCGGCGAGGTCGTCCGGCAGCAGCCCGCTCCCTTGAAACACGTTCATCATACGGCGGGCAATGAGGATCGATAGGATCGCGCCGGCCAACGTCGCCAGGTGGCCAATGCGCAGTGCGCGTCGTGCGGACATGACGCCGCCGCCGATGAGCGTAGCCACGCCCTTGCCGTTGTCATTCGCGCCGTTCGCCGCGGCGATTGCCAATGCACCGCCGATGGAAAGGATGGCAGCAATGCCCATATAGAGTAACCCCAAAAACCCGCGTTGTCGGCGAGGAAGTTGTCAGTCAAGAAGTCGTCAGTTGGGAAGTTGTCGGTGAGGAAGTAAGAGGGTGTTCCAACGTCCTACTGACAACTGATAACTGATAACTCGATTCGATTACCCGTGAGGGGGTAGTAGCTTCGCCCAGCCTCTAGGGACCAAACGCAGCCACCTGCGTCCATTCGTTGCTCGCCCATTTATACCTCCAGGTATCGGCAAGCGCGGCCCCGCCGCCAAAGCCCGTCCATCCGCCGAACAGCACGCTCACTCCGTCCGCCACGACGGTGACGACGGTCGGGCGCCAGCGCGGAGGCGGCGCGCCCGCCGTATCGAGCGCCTCCCATGTCGCGTCCGTGACGTTGAACTCGTAGGCGTCTTCCAGCAGTGGCTCCGCCAGCGTGTCATTGCGGCCGAAAAAGATGCGGAGACGACCTCGCACATCATCCCAGAAGAAGGCGGGATCCTCGCGGCCTGGGGGAGTATCGCCCGTGGTCGCCACCTGGCTCCACGTGTGGTCGGCGACGTCGAAACGCCAGAGAGTGGACGGGTACGTCGTCACCTGTTTGCCGCCCCAAAGGTACACGCCGTCCTCGCCCGGAGCGTATACGCAGATCGCCCCCCGTAGCTTTCCGGGACCTGTAACGTCGATGTTCGACCACACGTTGCGCTCGAGGTCGAGCAGGTGCGTATCCGAGAAGTAGTCTCCAGCGGCACCGCCGCCGCCCTGGACGCCGCCGTAGATGAGGATCTCGTGGTGAGAGACGATATACGCCGCGGTGTGGAGGCACCTGACCGCCGGGACATCGCCCGTCGGCTGCAACTCGCTCCACTGGGCCTCGTCCGCGTTGAAGCGCCACACGTCGTTGAACCGTCCGGCAAACGAAAACCCGCCGAACATGTAGGCGTTCGGACCCGCGCCACTTGCCACGAGGATATGGTGACATCGGGGCGCGGGCATGGGCGCGCGGTCCTGAAGCGACAAGTCCCACCATGTGTCCCCGTCGTAGTCGTAGGCCAACGTGTCCCCGGTGATGGGAGACATCCCACCGAAAAGGAGCATCCGCCGCTGATGCGGTATCCATACGGCCGGCGCGCCGCCCCTGGGCGATGGTGCGTCGATCGCGACGCCCGGATCGGGTTCGGAATCGTTCTGGTCGGCGATCAGGGGTGTGTCCTCGTCGGTCGCGGCGGCCTTGTCATCATCGTCCGGCGAGGTGGCTCCTTCGTCCGAGGCGGATGGCTCGTCCTCCGTCGTTGCCGAGACGATGCCATCAACGGTCGCCATTGCCTCTGTGAGCGCTCCGTCGCCGCAACCGCCGCAAAGCACGGCCGTCCACACGAATCCCAGGATTATGCGTGCCATATTTGCGTATTTCATGGCGTTGGTCATCCTTCGCATCAAATGCTCACCGGTTCGTTTTTCGTCGCGTGGTGGAGCACCAGAGCATCCGAGCATCCGAGCATCGATGGACCATGGCGCCGCTGCACCCGCCCCAACGGCGCGGTCGTCCGCGTCATCTTGGCCGCATCGGCGGATCCCGTCACACCGACCATTCAGGAGGCCCGCGGTGGTCGGTAACGCCGAGTATGACAGCCGGAAGGGGACGGCTCAACCGCCGCGGTCGAAACGGACCCTCTGCGTGTGGACTGCCGGTGCGCCGGGCGGGGACTCGTCACTCGAG
>JADFHG010000056.1 GCA_022567365.1 Planctomycetota bacterium
GGGACGATCTCGAGGAACGCGCCGTCGAATGCGCGTTCACGGAGATTCTGGCCGACAAACTGACGGAAGCCGTGACGCATTCGAGATCGGCGGCCGCGACGCCCGGCAAAGCGCAACGGCAGCCGCCTATCGAAGACCACGCGTGGCGCGGACGAATCGAAACGGTGACGGAACGGTTCGCCCAGTGTTGGATGAGACGCAACAAACCTACCGGGCTTTCGGACATCATCACCGCCTTGGCCGCCTGCGCGGATGACGGGTAATCTTCAGTTTCTCATCGATTGAGAGATGGGCGCACTTTGCGACGCTCAGTGCCCAAGCCCGATGCGGATGTTGATGAACTCGAAGTCGTCGAGGTCGCCGCTGCACGAGATCGCGCGGAACTCGATTGTGTTGGTGCCGGGGTGAAGCAGGTTCGCGTCGAACGAGCCTGTGTATTCCCCGAAGCTGCCGTCGCGCGGGGAGCGGTCGAGCGTGGCGTCGATCTCGGTCCCGTTGATGCGGATCTCGTGGGGACACTGCACGCCCTTGGTCAGCATGCGAATCTCCGCCTCCGCGTAATTCGGAGCGAGCTGCTCGGCGGTAAGCTCGAATTCCGCGAGGAACCGGTCGCCCTCGCTTTCCTTCTGAAACTGGCTGTTCACGCTTCCCTCGAAGCGATCGTTGCCGAGGTGGTGGACGTCGGGGCTGGCCTCGATGGCGACAACGTCGGAACGCTCGGGCTGCAACGTGAAATCGACCGTGACCGAACCGTCGTCGAGGTTTTCCGCGGAGACGTTGGCCGCACCCGGCACATAGCCGTCCCGCGCGGCGGACAGGGCGAAGAAATCCGGAACCCGCGGCGCGAAGAGCACGTAGTTGCCCTCTGAATCGCTGGTCGTCGTGGCGGGCGGCTGATCCGGCAGGTCAAGACGAATCGTCGCACCATCGAGAGGCCCGCCCGTCCAGGCGTCGGTCACCACGCCGCGAATCGTGCCCACCTCCTCTTGCACACCGTCGATCATGAACTGCGGAAGATAGCGGTAGTAGACCTCCAACGTGAGCGCGCAGATCGCGGTTTGATAGACCCGCCCGCCGATCGACGCCCACTGGCCGTCGGGGTCCCAACTGCCGTCGGCCTCGCCGTCGTCGCGCTGGTGTTCGAGGAGCGAATCGACGACGGCCGTGTTCCAGCGGCGCCACTGGTGGCCGCCGTGTTGAAACATGGCGAGCGTACCGTAATACCAATAGTACGTGTTCGGTCCTTTATCCCAGTCCGGAAGGTTGGCGGACACGAATTCGGCGGACTCGCGCATGCGCGATTCCGTCGGGCGATGCCCGAGCAACTGCTGTGTGAACATGCCCTCGGCCGTCATCGCCGGGGTGGGGCGTTTCCCCGGTTGGTAGGCGTACAGTCCGCGATGCCTCGGACGAGAGACCTTCTCGAGCCACCGCCGCGCCATTGCGTACGATTCCGGCGAGACCTCGATTCCCGCGCGCTCCGCGCTTCTCAGTGCCATAACCTGCCACCCGAGCACGGAGGTGTCACCGTCCTCGCGCGGCTCATATCGCCAACCGCCGACGTGCGTATTGCGCGCCCGGTAGATGAAATCCGTCGCTTGTTTGACCGACCACGCCAACGCCTCGTCACCCGTCATACCGTATGCTTCGGCCAGCGCGATCGTCGCGATGCCATGGCTGTACATCGTCTCGCCGCCGATCAGTCCGCCTGTCGTGAAAGCAAGAAGTCCAGCCCCTTGCGGACCACCTCGCGGTATTGTCCGGGATCGACGTGCGTGTTGTCGGCGGCTAGAAAACTGAGCAGGGCCAGACCGGTCGTTGCGATGTTGACATCCACCGCGCCCTGTCCACCGCATGCGCCGCATTCCTCGTCGAACTCGACGGAGTCCCATCGACCGTCGGCGTGTTGGTGTCGCGCGAGCCAGTTCAGCGCAGCCGCCACCGCTCGCTCCGTCTCCCGGTCGCCGCCGCGGTCCTCGACCATTTTTCGGCGCTGCGCCACCGACCGTTGCTCGTATGGTATCTCCGGCTGGTGCACATCGACGGGCATTCTGAGCGGCGTGTCCAAAAGGGGAATCGCGCTGTACGTTCGAGACTCCGCGCTGGGTCGAAGGTCGCGCGTCCGCGTGGACAACAGGGCGTCGCGGGGCGAGATCGTGTCCTCGGAAAGGCTCTCCGACGGCTCGGCGCTGGTCGCGCGCCTAGCGGGTGCCACGTCGGCGAGCATCGCATGGGCCGCGAGTGCATCGCGCCGAGCGGTGAACACGGACGCCCGGACCGATGCCAACATTTGAGCGGTCGGGTGGGTTGAGGTCTCGGCGTCCGAGTTGGTGTCGCGCGTCGAGGGCACCGCCTCGACACCGGGAAGCGCGAACTCCGTTGCTTGAGGCCACGAGGGCGAAACCGCTTGCGCGGTAGGTGTCGGCACGGCTGATCTCGCGGGTGCGGCATCGACAACACGATCCGCTGATCCGGCGGCAAGGCTCGGTGTGTCGACCGCAATGCCCTCAGTACGCTGCTCGGTGCCTGGATCGAGCTCGACCACGGGGCGAGTCGGCGCCCGTACGTGGGCGAAATCGGGAGCATTCGCCCTGGATATGGGTGCGGTGGCCGCCTCGACGCGGAGCACCGATTCGTGATTGATCAACGTGGCCGCGACCTCGAGCGTCGGGAGGTCGAGCGACGTCTGTTCAAGGCGCGGCGGCTGGAGCTGATCCGAAACGATATCGGCGAACTGGTCCGCGGCGGGTGACCGCGCCGCGGCATCGGGAACCGTTTGTGTATCGACGAGAATCCGTGTGTCGGCGGCGGCGGCGGCGGAATCCCGAATCGACGCATGCGGTAGCCGGACTTCGGTCATGGAGATCATAGCGGTGGGTTTGGCGACCTCCGATCGCGGTCGCCCTAGACTCGCCTCGACGTTTGTAGCCGCGTCAGCCGTCTGAACTTCCTCCACAGCGACGGGGCTCGATTCATCGGGTAGGGACACGTCAAGTGTTGCGTCGCGCGTGGCCGGCTTTTCCGGCGCGCGAGGCGGCGGCAATTCGATCGGTCTCTCGGTCTGTGCGTCGTGAACGATGGGTTCCACGCTCGGGTTGAGCCGGTCTTCCTCGAGGCGACGTTCGACTCGAAGCGTGGCCGCGGCGCGGATCGGCTCGATACGAATCGGTTGGGTGGCGGCCCGTTCGAATACAACGGGCTGGGCGGTCGGCGCAGCCACCGAAGTGAGTGCGCCACGAATCTGCGAGGAAATCTCATCACCGCGGGCGGGCGAAATCAGCGCGACCTGCACGCCGCGTCCCTTGCGGAGCGCATCGGCGATCCCCGCGGTCACGCCCCAGAGGCTGAACAAAAACAAGAGTATCAAGTGGGCAAACAGTGACGCCAGCAGACACCGTGCAAGCAAACTCAGTTTTCTATGGCGCAGGTTGCCCATGAGAAACAGGGCGAGCGCGACGAGCAACAGCGTGAGCAGGAGCCACAACAGGCTGGGGCCGACGAACGACCAGAACGCCGCCCAATCGATCGCGGAGGCTCGTTGGATCTCGACCTCGGTGAAGACCTCGCGCGACGCCGTATAGTACAGGTCGTAGTCGTTGGGCCTATCCGGGTCGATCCGCTCGATCGGGCGATCCGTGCTGAAATAGAGGCCGAATCCACCCATACCGAGCCCGGGGTCCAGTTCGTTGGCGGGCGTGTTGACCCCGACGCCCAAGTTGGACGCTTCCTGGAAAACGCCCCGCAAATTGCGCGACCGATAGAGATCGAATCCACCTTGTCCGCCGGGGCGGTCCGAAGCGAAGTAGAGAAAATCTCCGACGGGGCTTACCGCCGGCGCCCCCTCGTTGTGCTCGGTGTTGAGCAATGTGAGGGACCGGGCCTTGCCCACTCCCGCGTCCGTCACGTTTGCCGCGTAGAGATCGTAGTCGTGATGAAAGAGGTCTTCGCGAATCGTGGCGGGCCACGCGTCCGGGCGCGGGGTCGCCGTATCATCCGGGCGCGGTCGATTCGAGGAGAAATATAGGGTTTCCCCATCGGCGGTGATCGCCGGACCGTAGTCGTTGTGTTCGGAGTTGACCAGACCGCCGAGATTGGTCGGCGCCTGCCAGCCGTTCGGTCCCATGCGCGACACCCATAGGTCGTATCCGCCGAGTCCGCCGCGCCGATCGCTGTAGAAATATAAAAGGGTGCCGTCGGCCGAAGGCTCGGGTCCGAGGTCTTCATACTCGGAGTTGACCGCGCTGAGTGGTTCGGGCTCGGTCCAACCCTCGTACGTCTTTCGCGCGGTGTAGATGTCGGCGTTTCGGCCGGCCTTGCCGCGCACGAAGAAAATCGTCAAACCGTCCGCGCTGGTGCGCGGTTCGTAGTCGTCGCCCGTGGTGTTGATCAGCGGATCGAGCTTGATCGGCGGCTGCCAGAGTATGTCTCGCGTCGTGGCCTGGGCGACCGGTCGGCGAATCGTTTCCCCATCGGTGAAGAGCTTTTCGCGCGTCGGTTTCAGACGCCACGCCAACAGACCCGCCACGGCGAACAGGGCGATGGTCAGCGTGATGACGAGAATCTTGACGGGTCGGCTCATGGCGGCGGCGGTGCGATCGCGTTTGGGTCGTTCGCGAGCGCTTTGGCTATCCTCCGATTGCGGTGTCGAGGTATGGTTCCTGGATCCCCGCCCCTTTGCAGATATCAAGGACGCTGACGATGTTTGCGTATGCCGTGTTGCGGTCGCCGCGTACGGTCACTTTTTGCTCGGGGTTGCGCGCGACGGCCTCGGCAACCATCGTCTCGAGGTCGGCCAACTCGATCCGGCGGCCGCTCACAATAATCGCGCCGGTATCATCAACGTTGACGATCAGCTCGCGCAGCGTCGCGCTGATCGGTCCCGACGATTTCGCAAACGGCAATGCGATCCGCATCTCTCGCTCGCTCTGCTGAAACGTCGTGGCGACCAGGAAGAAGATGAGCAGCAGGAAGACCATGTCGATCATGGGCGTCAATTCGATGGCAAGACTGGTATTTTCCTCGCGTACCTTGATCAACATGGTGTCACCTTTACGGGGTCTCGAGAAAACGGTTCATGTTCCGATCCCGCGGCACCAGATCATTTGCCGTTTCTGTCTTCCGAGCCGCGGGCTTCAGCCCGCGCGGGCGTTGTGCATGAAGGAGTATCGCGCCAAGTCCGTGACACCGCGCAGGCTGAAGCCTGCGGCTCAGTTGACCGTAAGACTCATGAAACCATGTCATCGAGCACTACGCCGACGCCACCGCCTCGATCGGCTGCTCGTCGTCTTGCTCGCTGCCGCGGACGTCAGCCGAGTCCGAGCCCGCGGCACGGAGCTTGGGCACGCCGTCCGACGCCGCCGGTCGGTATCCCCCGAATTCGTCGATGAACTCCACCGCCAAATGATCCATCTCGCTGACCAGACCCTCGATCTTGGCAGATACGCAGTGATAGCCAATGAGCGCGGGGATCGCGACCATGAGTCCCGCCGCCGTCGTGATCATCGCCTCGTAAATGCCGCGGGCGAGCAACTCGGCGCGACCCAGGGCTTCGGGCGACATGGCCACGGTCTGGAACGCGTGAATCATCCCGATGATCGTGCCCAGAAGTCCGAGGAGCGGCGAGACCGAAGCGATGACCGCCAGCGCCCTTGTGTATCGACGGAGCATCAGGACCGCGCGCTCGCCCGCCCCTTGCATGCTCTTCTCGATTAGCTCCGCGGATTGGCCGAGCTTTTTTATGCCGGCGGCCACGATGAGCGCTATCGGGCTCGCGTCTTTCTTGCAATACGCCATCGCCCCTGCGCGGTCGTCGCCCCCGTTGAGCGATTTTCTCACGCCGGCGAGAAAACCAGCGGGGATGACTTTTCGGCGGCGCAGGCTAAGCGCCCGCTCGACGAGAATGGTCAGCGCGATCAGCGAGCAAACCCCGATCGGGATCATCATCAGCCCGCCCTTGGTGACGAAGTCCCAAACCGATTGGACCGACGCCGCGGAAGAATCGGCTATCGCGCCGTCGCCCACGGCCTGTCCAAGCATCACCAGCCCTGTAACCGTGATCACGCTCGCCATGCGCCCTCGCTCCTCGAAAAGTGCCTGCGGGAATGGCGAAGAAGGGCCTCACCTTATTCACGCACGCGGTCTCGTTTTTTCGGTCAACGCCCCGGCACCGGCCCCGCCGCCATCTTGGAAAGCTGCTGTCTTGCCAATTTCGCCCAGTGGGTCGAGCCGTACTGATCCGCGACTCGTTTGAATTGGTCGCGCGCTTGGTCCGGTTTGGACAGCTTTTCGAAACACCGCCCGGCCTCGAACAGGGCGGCCGCACTCCACTGCGGATATGCGTAGAGAATGTCCACCTTGAGCAATTCGGCGACGGCTTCGTCATGCTTTTCGAGCGCGAAAAGACACTCGCCGATCTGGAACTGCGCTCGCGCCGCCGTCGGCCCCTTGTGTTGGTTGACGACTTTGCGGTAGGCGGTGATCGCCTCACCGTGACGATGTTGGTTCTCCCTTGCCCACCCCACACCGAAGCGGGCCTTGAACGCGTGTTCGCCGTTGGGGAATCGAGATAGATAGAGCGCACACGCCTGTTCGCTCTTCGCCCAGCGCTGCAGCAGCGCGAGCGACTCGCCCAGTCGGAGCAGTGCCGGACCGTATGCCGGGTCGGACGGAAACGCCTCGACGACGCGGGCGAGGAACTTGACGCCGCGTTCGTGGCGATCGAGACGCAGCCACGCCTCGCCGCAAAAGTAATTCGCGGACGCAACCAACGAGCTCTCGGAAAACGCGCCGAGGAACTCCTCAAACAGCTCCGCCGCGCGCTTGTATCGTCCGAGCTCGAACGCGCACACCGCCAGCCGGTACGAGCCCTGCTCCACCACGTCGGCGGCCACCTCGGCGGATTGCTCACCGACCAATTCCCGCAGTGCGCGTAACAACTTCGCCGCCTCTTCAAATCGCTCCGCGTCGGCCTCGATTCCCGCGAGGTCCAAGATCCCATGGGCACGCAGCGCCGGGTCCGGATCGTTCGCAAGCAGCTCGCGGTAGGCGTCCGCCGCCTCGCCCACACGCAACAACGACCGCAAACACCATGCCTTTTCATAGGCAAGCGACGATCGTAGCGACGTGCTCAAGGAGCGCCGAGCCTTGCGATCGACCCGCGTGATCGCCGCGAGCGCGTCGTCATGGCGATCCTGTCGAGCGAGCGATATCGCGAGATACGCCTGAGCCTCGGCGGCGCGGGCGTGCCCCGGATCCTGGTCGACGAAGCGTGCGAAGATCCGTTCGGCAGCCGAAAAATCCTTGGCCGCCATCGTCGCCTGCCCCTGCTGGAAGAGGGCATCGGTCTTCATCTTTGGTCCCAAGTCGGCATCCGCCACGCTGTCGAAGCGCTCGATCGCCGTTTTGAAATCACCCGTTTGCAGGGCGATCGAGGCGAGGTGGTTTGTGGCATAGGGGGCGAAGCGCGAGTCTTGCCCTTCGCTGAGCACTTGCCGAAACGCCGCCTCCGCATCGGTAACTCTGTCGAGCGCGACCAGCGCCTGACCCCGCTCGAATACGGCTTGCAGGCGGTGCGGGCTGTCGGGGAATCGCTCGACCAATTCGTCCAGCGCCGCCAACGCATCCTCGTAGAGACTGCGGCGGAGTCGGCAGAGGGCAAGCTGGAGTAGTGCCTCGTCGGCAAGGGCGACATTCGTCCCCGCAACGAGATAGTCCTTCAGAAATGCTTCAGCGCGCTTCCACTCCCCGCGCCGAAAGTGAATATCGCCCAGTGCCAACAGCCCGCGTTTGAACGCCCCGGTTCGCTCGTCGCTATCGGCGGCGCGCTCGAGCCACGGTTGGGCCTCGTCGAAACGGTCGAGGTGGTAATGGCACATGCCCAAGCGAAAACCACCCTTGTCCGCTTGGCGATCGTCGCCGAATCGATCGAGGAATCGGGTGTACCCCTTCGCCGCGTTCGCATAGTTCCCCGATAGGAACTCGTTTTCGGCGGCAAGAAACGCGATGGCCGATGCGCGCTCATGATTCGAGTATTTCTTCTCAAACTCGTCGCAATGCGCGAGACTTGCATCGAACGCGCGCTGCTTGTGTTCGGTCATGGCGAGCAAGTGAAGGGCATCCGGCGCCATCGCATGGTCCGCATAGCGCGACCGGAAGTCGGCGAGCGCCTGGCCCGCGTTTGCGTCTTGACCGAGCCGAACGAGCGCCACGGCTCGATCGTAGTGCATCTCCGCGATCAGATCGCTTTCGCCGTACTTCTCGATTGCATCGTCCAACCGCTGGAGCGCACCACGAAAGTCTCCCTCACGCAGTCGGCATTTCGCCATCCAATACGCCGCCTCGTCGGCCGCGTTCGCATCGGTCTTTGCCGCCTTCGCGAAGAGTTCAAACGCGCGATCGTATTGTCCCAAATCGAAATAGGCCCGCGCCCGCAGTAACTTCGATGAGGCGTTTAGCGGGCTGTCCGGAAACTCGGCGAGCAGTCGGTCGAGCAATTCCCCGGATTCCTCCGATCGGCCCCGCGTCTGTAGGAACGACGCGAGCCCGTGCAATGCGTCGGCGGTGTAGCCGCTCTCCGCGCGTTTGAGAACCTTGCGGTATGCGCGCGTCGCTTTATCAAGGTCGTTTTCGTGATGGTAGCACTGGGCGAGCAGCAGCATCGACTGGTCGGCGAACGGTCCACGGCGGTCACGCTCGAGTAGCCCATCAAAGACCTCCGCGGCTGCCGCGTATTCACTTCGTCCCATCTCCGCGAGACCGCGAAACAAAGCGACGCGGTCGAAGAGCGGGCTGTCGGAATGTCGTCGGGCAAACCGCTCAGCCTGTTTGACCGTCTTCTTGTAGTCCTTGGCGAGATAGAGCGCCTCGATCCAACCGACAGCCGCGTCGTCGGCAAGATCGTGCCCGGCGTGGTCTCGAACGACGTGCTCGAACGCCTCCGCAGCCGCGTCGTAGCGTTTCATCGCCAGGGCGCACTGGCCCGACATGGTTCCAACTTCCGGTGCATAGGCAAAAGCACTGATCGATGTGAGCCGCGCCAGTTCCGTTGCTGCGGCCACATGCTGCTGCGTCCGGAACAAACAGACCGCGAGACCGTATCTCGCTACGGGCGCCTTCTCATGGTCGCCGTGGTTTTCGAGGAACTTTCGGTATTCCGTAGCCGCCAGGTCATAGAGGCCGCGGTTGAGAAGCCCGTTGCCGCTGAAATACGATCGCAGTTCGGCGTCATTTCCGCCGTCCACGTCGGATGCCCGCGCCTCGGGCGACTGCGCGAGAAACGAAATGACCACCGCGCCCAACATCGCTACCGCGACCGCGCGCATCGGCATCTGGAATCGGAATCTCCGTCGCATCCGTCACCTCCGATGCACACGAGCAGGTGTGCTTCCCCGATTGTCGATCAGCCGACCGTCCGGCTGGTCGATTTCGCACGGCACGACCGCATCCGATGTGCCATCGCTAACGGTTGGACTATGCGCGTTCCAGCGCGCAGCCGAACTCCATTACCCCGTCCTGTCCAATATTATGGATTGGCAATTGAATGAGTGGACCGTGTCGCGCCCGGTCCCCCCGGTTCGGCGCCGGTGAGGCACCGATACCGGACGGCGGCACGTACCTTCTCTTGAATATCAGGCCCGCGAGAATCAGCGACCGCCATCCTCGGTTATTCGATCAAGGATTTCGCTGATCGTGTCATATAGCACTTCGGCCGCATCAGCGAGTCGCTCCGCCCGATTCTCCAGCTTGTTCGCCTCGCCGTTGCTTCGCCGCGCTTCGGTCGCCATCGCGCGAACTTCCTTCTCGATTAGATTTGCGTGCCGGCGGGTCTGCGTTCTGGCCTCTTTGTCCTCGATGTCGGACGCCTCGGATCGTAGGATCTCCGCCTCGACCGATAGGTTATCCGCGTCGGTCTCCAGGCTTTCGGCCTGCTCCAGGAGGCGCTCCGCTTCACGCGCCAACTCCGCCGCACGTTGCTGGAGCGATTGCGCGTGGGTCTTGACGGTTTCGATGAGCTGACCGCGATTGACCGAACGCAATTGCTTGACGGCACGTGTGTATTGACGAAGCACCGCCCGATTCTGCGATTCCGCGATTTCGGTCACATAACGCTGTAGCTCTCCGACGTATTGTTGCTCGGCACGGGCCTGGGCGTCCGCCGCGCCCGCGAGATGCAGCGCGCCGGCGAGATACTGATTGTATAGAGCGTTTCGGGCGTCCGACCGACCTCGGCGCACCGGTCCGCGTCCTTTGCTCTTCGCCTTCTTCTTTTCCTTGTCCTTCTTGGCCGCCTTCAGTTTTTTCTTGGGGGACGGGTGGATCATGTCCACGAACGCCTCGAAGATCTCGTGCTGTCGTGCATTGCCGTGCACGTCGATGTGATCGTCGTGCGGACTCACGAGGACCGGCACGTCAGACAAGACCATTAGCGCCGTAAGGAGTTCGAGCTTGTTGCCGGGTAGTCGATACGACCGAATCACCGTTTCGTCGGATTCCGGCGCAAACCAGCCGGACCCGCCGCTACCGAGTAAACCAAACACGTCCGGTTTGGGAGCAGGTCCGCGCCATGAGGCCGGCGGGCGTGGGTCTCGAGGTGTGCGAGGTTCACGAGGTGCGCGGGGTGCGCGGGGTTCGCGAGGTTCTCGCATACCACGGCGTCCCCGACCCCCGTCCTCCAGACGATCAGCGATCTTCTCGAGGTGCTCGCCGAGGCGTTCCATTTGCTTTTCGAGACGACGCAGGCGTCTCTCGAATCTGTCGTCGGCGTCATCGTCGTCATCATCATCGCCGTCAAACGGCCAAGTTGCGAGCACGGCCGGCGCTCCCATATAGGCAATTTTCCCCGCACCGTCCTTCCCGGCCATGTACTGCTCGAATGTGCTTATCGTCTCCGGTGCGGTGACCCAGGCACCACTCTTGATCGTCGGGGCAAGCGCGGCTATCGGCTCCAGCGCCGTGAACCACACGTCGTCGTCGATCGTCGGTAGAGCGGCGAACTCCATGGTGGAGGAATATGACGGGAGGGCACGAATCACCTGCACGCCGCCGCCCAGAGAAATGCACGGGGCCGTCGCGCCCACGCACTTCGTACAATTCTTGCCGGACTTGCACAACGTACACTTGGCCTTCGCACGGCAGGCCGCGCACTTGGCGTCCTTGCAGCAGCCGAGACCGCCGACGACGGTGATCGCGACGGGCACATTGCACTTCGCGCAGCACTTATCCTTTTTCGACGCGCAGCATTTCGCGCCCGTGCAGTCCGAGCAGCACCCGGATTTCGTGAGACAGGGTGCGGAGCAATTACCGATCCCGATTCCGGCAATGACAAGATTGCCGGTCCCGGCATCGATGAACTTCGGCACCGTGACCGTCAGCTTGCTCGTCTTGTAACCGTTCACGGGTCGGCGGGTAGCAGTTTGGGGATCGGCTGACCGGTGAAGTGGGCATGCACGGCGCGTTCGAGGAAGTCGAAGACTGATCGGCCTTGTTGGGCACAGGTCGCCATTACCGTCC
>JADFHG010000550.1 GCA_022567365.1 Planctomycetota bacterium
GTTCGCTGTCACGCGCCTCCGCGCACATTCGCTCACCGACGTTGACGAGGACGATCTCGTGGCCCTTGCCGGCGGCGATTGCCACCACGCGCTCGAGGAAGGCCTTCTTGTCCAAACCGACTTGGCCGGTGACGAGCACGCGCACACCGCCGACCCTGCCGCCTCGCCGATTGGAGAACAACGAGCGTGGGTGCGTATCGGTCTGGTTCATTCTCAGTTTGGGAAAAGCGAAACGGGTCGAGCGCCATCGACTTGGCCAAAGCCCGCTCGAGGAGTTTCCGTCCGTCGGGGTATGGCGCCGCATGCGCCGCGCGGCGGCAATCGCCGGAGCCGGACGGTCGGGCGGCTATTCAGCAGGATCACCGAATTCCTGTACCCAGTAGATGCCGTACTCGCCCCCTGTGCGAACGGCGATACCGACCTGGGTCCACTTCGAGTCGAGGATGATCCGCCGGTGGGCGGGGCTTTCCATCCAGACCTTGACGGCTTCTGCCGCCGACTCCTGACCGGCCGCCAGATTCTCGCCGACGGAATAGAACGCATACCGACCCGCGACGGCGCGCTCGCCGGGACCATGTCCTGTCCGGGGATCCTGGTGGCCAAAGAACGCGTCGGAGACCATGCGGCAGGCATACCGACCGGCGATCTTTTCGAGCGTGGCATTCGTCTCGACGGGGGGCACGCCGATGGTCGCCCGCTCGAGATTGACGAGTTGCAATACCTCGTCGGCCATTCGATCGGCTTCTTCCGGAGTGATACAAGGCGCAGCGCTGATCTGCCGACTTGCCGAAGCCGAGTCGTTTCGCGCGGCGGTGGCGTCGCAGCCGAGACCAGCGGCCAGCAGACCGGTCAGCCCGGTCATCATTGCCAGTTGCTTGAGGCTCATCGCCAACTCCACGATCGTAGATCCGATCAACACAGGCTGCCGCCTACACCACTTCATTCTATTAAGCGTTCTTTGTCCGGACAAGTCATCAACCTGCCCTTAGTATGTGACGCGCACGTTACGCGGGCGCTATCGCACGGTGGATAAGTAATATTGTAATATCGTCCCGCGGAACGCCGTCCTTGAGGAAAGGTGCGAGGTCGGCCAGCAAATCGTCAAGTACCGCTGCAGGAGGCTGCCCGAAGCCGTCGGCGACGGCATTCATGAAACGTTTGGCGCCCAGCGGGGTCTGGTTGGCGTCTCTGACGGTCGCACATCCGTCCGAAAAAATGGCCAGTGTCTCGAGGTCGTGCAATCGCTCTTTGGTCGGCGTGTAATTGAAACTACGATTCACGCCGATGGCGGGGGCGGAAGACGTGGTCAAAGTGCGTACCGCGCCCTTCGCGTCGACGATTATCGCGCCGATGCGACCGGCCGTGCAGTACTCCGCGGCGCCGGTCTTGGGATTGGTCACCAGGATGATCGTATCGAACGTGAGCGTCGAATCAGCGGTGTCGAGCAGCCAGTTCAACGCCTTCAATTGGACGTGTGGGGGATCCGCGTGAAGTGCGGCGATCCGAAAGGCGGCACGCACTTCGGCTACAGCCAGGGCGGTTCGCAACGTATCGCCGCGCACGGTTCCGATGATGAACGACGCTAGTCCGTTGGGCAGACGCATGACATCGTATACGTCGCCGGAGCGCTCGAGGCCCGGTTTCGCAAACGCGGCGATTTGAAGCTGGGGCCATTGAGGGACACTACTCGGGTCCATGCGGGCCTGAACTTCGTGGAGCAGGGCAAGTTCGCTCGACGCCAAAGCGGTTTTCCGCCCCGCCTGATCCTCGTTTATGGACTTTAGCGTCGGACCAACGAGCGCGGCTACGAAGGTGAGAAAGTCCATGTCCGCCTTTTTGAAGACCTTCTTGTGCTTGTGCGTGTCGGCGATGATCAACCCGAGGGCGCTTTGTCCCACGAGCATTGGGGCCGCCACGACGGATTGCGTATTCGGCTTGCCCGTCCGTGGAATCGTGATGAACTGCTCGCGCGAGAGGCAGCGGTAGACGAAGGTCTCGAGCATGTCGGGTTCGCCGGAGTAACCGCCGTCGTCCGAGCGACTGTCCACGAACTCGAGTGGTCCCGAGGGTCCGCGTCGGACCCCGATCCAAACCGTTCGTGCGTTCAACTCCCGGATGAGAATGTCGAGCGTCGATTCGAGAAGATCGGAAAGCGCCGCGCACGAACGCAAACGCACGGCGAAATCCGCGAGGGACGTCTGCTGCGCGGCGAGGATGGTGACGTCTTCATTGCGCCGGCGGATCTCGCTTCGGCGCGGGAGCGGGTACTGACGGATCTTCGCGATCTCACCGAGATTACGGGATTCGGGCAGCTCGAGTTCCAAATCGGTGTCGAGCACGATCTTGATCTCGAAATGGCTGATCTTGAAGACGTCGCCGTCCTCGAGTTCGACCTGACCGGAGACGCGCTTGCCATTGAGTTGCGTGACGCCTTCCGCCGACCCGGGCTGAAACAGCCAGT
>JADFHG010000057.1 GCA_022567365.1 Planctomycetota bacterium
CCTCCGGAGATTCACGAGGTTCTGGACTTTCCGTCCGAGCTTCGCGTCGATGATGATTCGGTAAACCGGTTCATCACCGGGGCGATGAAGACGTGCGTCTCGGGCGACTACGCGGCCTTTCGTCTCTTGTGGAGTGCGAAGGAGGATCCCATATCGAGCGACCAGTTCGAGCGCGGCTGGCAGGCGGTCGAGGAAATCCGCATTCGGTTCCTCGAGAAGATCACGAACACGCGCGACGGCACCGTCGTGTACGCCGTTTATGCCGACCTGCGCCTCGATCCGACCCGACTCGCGTCCACGCAGGAGACCGAACGCGGGGTCGCCTTGATCTGCGCGCGCGAGCACGACCAGTGGTGCTTGAGCAGGGCCGACGACGCCTGGCGAAGCTGGTTCGATCAAAGGCTCGCATCGCTCGATGGCACGGATGACGGCGACGATGCCCCTATGTCGGACTCGCCCGAGACGGATCAATCCGGCGACACTGTCGCCAAGCAGGGCGGTGACAGCGGCGTGTAGCGCGGGCTCGACTCGCGCCCTCGCTCGTCACGATCGGCATGGAGTTGGCAGTTAGCAGTTATCAGTTGCCAGTTGTCAGCAAGAAGCCTGCTGACGTTCTTGCGTCTTCACTGACAACTTCCTTTCTGAAAACTGACAACTCGGGCGCTAGCCGAGGATTTCAGTTCCCTTGACTTACTCTGTGAAGAATGTCACAATCTCATGGATGGTGCTCGATACTCGGACCCATAGGCCGTGGATCGATGCGGGGTGGGTCTGGTCCGGACTAGATCGTCCGGCAAGCTTAAAGACAATCGGAATGCCCTGTTGGGCGTTGTTGGCGGTCGAATATGACCGCCATTCTCCGGCAACACTTTGTGATTTATTTCACAGAGTAATGCCCGGCCCTGTCACGGCACCATCGAGGGTTGTGGGAGTCACAGCCGGGCGATCGGCGGCCGATCCGCGTGGCATTCCAGAGTGGATTGCAACCGGGACGATCCGAGGCCAGAATAGTCGCTCGAGTCGCCTAGCAGCCTGTTGAAGAACGTGTGGCATGGGCTTGCAGCCCGTGTGTTCACCGGCAACGGCCAACCCGCTTGCGGGTGCCGGTGCCACACCCTAGATTTGACTTGTGCAACAGGCTTCCAAGCGATTCATTAGGGCAGCGCGTCGCAGCCTGCCGATGGACCGTATGCTTTCCCGGAATGATGCCGGCGAGTCCACTTGTGCCAAATGACCCACACGACCAACCCGAGCCGCCAGCATCGCTCGACCAGCCCGCCGCCTCGAATGATGGTGCGGTAGCGGAAAGCGGCTCCTCACCGGCGGGTACCGATCCGGCGTCCGCCGATTCCGGTCCCGCGACTGCGCCCCAGACTCCGCTGGAAGGCGAGCCGATTTCACTTTCATTGCTTGGTCGATTGTTCGGCGTTCCGTTGATCATCATCGGCGTCATCGTCGGAGGCGCGATCATCGTGGTTGCCCTCTTCGGCGCACCGTCGGCCCCGGAGGGGCGGAGCATCGACGAAGTGCTCCGGGCCTTGGAGGCAAGCACCGGCGAACGAAGCGCCGCCGTCTTGCTGCCGCGCGAAAAAGAACTCTGGCAAGCCGCCTTGGAACTGACGCTCCGCCTCGACAAGAAGGACTCGGAACTCGACGCCGACGAATTGAAGACCGTGGTGGAAAGGCTTCGCCGACTGGTCCGCGACGGGCTTGCCAATGTCGATCGGATTATCGAACAGGCCGACGCGGGGAACCGGCAGCGCGCGTTGCGATCGGCCCGTCTCGGTTTTCTGATCCGTGCGCTCGGCAAGACCGGCGACGCGGGTGCCATCGCCGATTTGGTCGAAATCGCGGGGCACGCGCATGACGTCTACCGTAGGGTCGCCATTCAACAACTCGGCGATATGCGCGAAACACCGGAGGCGCGCAAAGCCGTGTCCGCAATCGTGTCCACGCTCACGGACGGCGAGCCTCGGTCGGATGAGACCAAACTCGTCGCATGCACCGCTCTCTCGGTCCTCGCGGACCGCGGAGACGCCTCCGCGACGGCAGCTCTGACGTCCACGTTACGCCTGAGCGGCGGCGGCGAGGTCGAGTGGTCCGCGGCGTTGGCGCTGGCTCGATTGGGAAGCTCGGCGGGCAAGTCCGTCCTGATCGATCTTCTCGACCGCTCTTTTTGGGAGGCGGATGGGCGCTACGTCACGGAGGACGGCAAGGGTAACAAGTTGCGATACTCGATGCCCGCGCATCGTGTCGATATCAATCTCATTGCCGCCATGGACGCGGCGGCCAATCTTGCGGATAAGGACTTGTGGGATGCGATTGATCGGCTAAAGTCTGACCCCTCTGTCGCCGTGCGGGGCAAGGCGTTGGCGAGACTGAAGGACCGTCCAGCGAAGCTGGAGGTTTCCGGCGGCCCGTGAAAGGATCCGAGATGGCCCAGAAAGAGCGGATAACCAAGGTCTGGATCGAGGAAGGTTGCATCGTCTGTGACGCATGCGAAACGGCGGCGCCAACCGTATTCGAAGTGACGGATGACACCTGCATCATTCGCCCCGAAGCGCTAAATCCGGACTTTACAAAGCCATTGACGGCGGAAATCGTGGAGGCCGCGGAGGAGTGCCCGACCGACGTCATCAAGTACGACGTCGTACTCGAGGACGCGCCGGAAGGAGCCGACGCCCCGACGCCACCCGCGGCCAAAAGTACCGCAAGTGCGGATGCGGCGGGTGAGGCCCCGGCGAAAGCCGCGCCGGCCAAATCGCCCGAAGCGCCGGCCCCGAAGCCTGCGGAGCCGGTCACCGCCGCGGCCACGGCCGCGAAGGCGCCCGGCAAGAGCGACGAAGCCGCGGACGGCTTGGATCCCGGGATCCAAGCACTTCTCAGAGCGGCGACCCAGCGCGGTGGCAACGTCGGCATCTTGAAAAAAGCGGCGACGGTCCCTGAGTCTGTCCAGTCGATCAAACGAAAACCGGCTCGCGACCTACCGCCTGACGCCAAGCAGGCGCGGGTTATCCAGGAGGCCAAGAAGCGGAGCAAGGATCCCGACAAGGACCGCAGGGCGCTGCTGAATACGGCGGCGCTTACGGTCGGTTGGTCGGCGTTCGGCGTGAGTGTGGGCGTTTCCTGCGGACCGGCGTTTGCTCGGTTCATGATGCCCAACGTGCTGGAAGAACCGGATCCGCGGGTTCGAGTCGGAAAAATCGGCAAGTACGTGGAGATGGAACCGGGCGACGTCAACGAGGACTACAAGCCGCAGGGCATCTGGATGATCCGCGAGGAGAGTCGGATTGCCGCGCTGAGTATCATTTGCACGCACTTGGGCTGCATCCCGAATTGGCTGAAGAATGACCGCAAGTTCAAGTGTCCCTGCCACGGAAGCGGGTATCGACCGGACGGGATCAACTTCGAGGGTCCGACGCCCCGTCCGTTGGAGCGGTTCAAGATCTTCGTCGAGGACGGGATCGTGATCGTGGACAAGAGCAATAAATATCAATACGAACTGGGCCAGTGGGACATGCTCGGGAGCTACCTCGAGGTCTGATCGCTTCACGAGGACCATGGGCGCGAGTGGAATCACGCCTGAAGGCGGCGGCAATCCCGGATTGCCGCGCAACACGACACAAGGAACGACGTTTCGATCATGTTTGTGCGATTCGGCAATTGGGTTCGCGAAGGGCAGATCTGGGGGAGCATCTTTCGACACGGCATCCCCCGCGACCGTCGCACGCGGGCGATGGCAATCCTGACGAACGTCTTCCTCCATCTGCATCCCGTAGCGATTCGCAAGAGCGGCATTCGCCTGTCGTTTACCTGGTGCATGGGAGGCATCACCTTCTTCCTGTTCCTCGTGGAGATCGTGACGGGCGTCTTGCTCATGTTCTACTACCGCCCGACGGTGGAGTACGCCTACTTCGACATCCAGCGCCTGCGGGCCACTGTGACGCTGGGGCTGCTGCGTGAACTTCATCGATGGGGGGCGCACGCCATGGTCATCACGATATGGCTGCACATGCTGCGCGTGTTCTTGACGGGGAGCTACAAACCGCCGCGCGAGTTCAACTGGTCCGTGGGCGTGATCCTTCTCGTCTTGACGCTTCTGCTGTCATTTACCGGATATCTGCTACCGTGGGATCAGCTCGCGATGTGGGCGATCACGGTCGGTTCGAACATGGCACGGGCCACACCGTTCGTGGGAACGGAGGGTCCGTTCGCGGCCGCGATTCAGATCGGCGGCGTGTCGTTGGTGCATGCCGGCGATGACGCCCGGTTCGGGCTTTTGGCCGGTACGTTTGTCGGACCGAACGCGCTGCTGCGGTTTTACGTGCTTCACTGCGTGTTTATTCCGGTGGTGGTCACCGTGCTCCTTGCGGTCCATTTTTGGCGAATCCGAAAGGACGGCGGTATCAGCGGTCCTCTCTAGTGTAGTGATTCAGGGATGGGGAGGCGTATCCTGATCCGAACCGCGCCCGTCAGGAAGCGGCTTGACCACCAGCAAGCTGGCCCGGTAATGGCAAAGCCTGCTTGCCGGCCTGGCTGGCCGCCGACAAGCCGGTGCCAATGAAAGCACGTCCCCTCTCCTCACGGTGGGGGTTCGGATAAGAGACAATTTGTTTGAATCGTTTCACTAGGTCGTCGCGACCTTGTCGAAGGCGGGGAACACAGAGACGACAGTATGGCGTTCGGCATGGCAGGGATATCACAGCGAAGGCGGCGAAGCGAACGGCGCAGGGCTATCTCGGCCAAACCGGGGT
The DNA here is from genome assembly GCA_022567365.1 of Planctomycetota bacterium. Taxonomy (GTDB): domain Bacteria; phylum Planctomycetota; class Phycisphaerae; order UBA1845; family UBA1845; genus JADFHG01. The sequence goes on from JADFHG010000057.1 coordinate 4,755, forward strand.
GCGAACGGACTTTCGGAGTGGTTTCGGCAATGGCACCGCTTCGTAACGGTATCGGTAAAGGGTAATGCACACGATACATGCCGTACTAGCGGAAGGTGGCGCGGCCGACGCGGTCAAGAACGCGATCAACGCGCTGAGCGGTCCCGCATCCATCCTGTTCATTTCGATCGCCGCGCTGACCGGTTTTCTGATCTGGTATCGTCAACTGACGAAACCCGTGGTAGCGGCAGGGGTGGGCGCGGCCGCGGTTCTCTTCTTCGCGGCGAGCGCGCTCGACTCGAACTTCGTCAAAATCATCACCAAGCCCGACAACGTACCGATTGTGATGATGATGTTCGCGGTCGGGTTCTTCCTGTGGTTGGCGTTCAGGCAGGCCGCGATCAACGACGAACGCATGGAACGCGGCGAACCGCTGATCGAGGCCGGCGCGGACGACAAGGTGCTCGTCTGGCCCGATCTTGTCTATTCCGAATTGATTGCACTAATTTTGTGTACCGCGGGGTTGGTGGTCTGGGCGATCATCCTCCGAGCGCCGCTCGAGCAGCCCGCCGATCCAAACGTCGCGCCGAATCCGGCGAAGGCCCCGTGGTATTTCCTCGGGCTGCAGGAACTCCTGGTCTATTTCGACCCGTGGCTGGCGGGCGTCGTTTTGCCGGGGCTTATCGTCGTCGGTTTGATCGCAATCCCGTACATGGACAAGAACCCGCGCGGCAACGGATACTACACGTTCAAAGAGCGCAGGTTCGCGATCACGACGTTCATGTTCGGCTTCGTGATTCTCTGGATCATGCTGATCGTCGTGGGCACGTTCCTGCGGGGGCCAAACTGGAACTTCTTCGGTCCATACGAGTATTGGGACCACAACCGTCCGGCCGCGCTGCTCAACGTCGAGTTTCACGATCTGGTTTGGGTGGGCTTTTTGGGGCGCCTGTGGCCCGAGGCCGACGTTGGGTTCATTCCGGCGTTTCTCATACGCGAGCTTCCAGGCATCTTGCTGTTGGCAGCGTTCTTTGTGCTCGGACCGCTCGTCCTGAAGGTCTTGTTCTTCCAAAAAATCTACCGCGAGATCGGGTTTATTCGGTATGGCGTGCTCTCGATGTTGCTTCTGGTCATGCTGCTCATCCCGATCAAGATGATCCTCCGATGGACGCTGAACCTGCATTACATCGTCGGGATCACGGAGTGGTTTTTCAATGTATAGCAGCCTGTTGATGAAGTATGTGAGAACGACTTTCCAGTCGTTCAAACCAGGTAGCCGGTCCGAAATTGACCGACTGGAAAGTCGGTCCCACAAGACAGGCTGTTCTTCAACAGGTTTTTAGGCGTCCAGAAGCGTACGGATAGCAAAGCAATGCCGGTTTCAGTCGATAAACTGTACATACCCGAGAAGATCAACGTCTGGTTCGCGGTGAGCAGTGTCCTGATGATGCTGTCGCTCGCGTGGCTTATTTGGGTCGACTACGATCGCCCCTGGCACGCCTATCAGGACGACTATGCCATCGGCAAGGCCGGCCTCGCGCACCTCGACTACCTCAATGCGATCACCCGGGAGCGAATGGACGAGATCGAACGCGCCGAGCGAGCGGTCCGCGACGCCCGCGAGTTCGCCGCCCAGACGTCGAGTCGCCGCCGCGCGGAGCTGAGGGCGGATCTGGCGGAGTCCGATCTGAGATTCCGACAAACCGAGGGTCCCTACAGCCGCGGGGTGCAGGTGCTCCAGGTGGTGAAGGACACGTACGAACGGGCGCTCAACAGCTACGGCGGCGACGACGAGAGGACGATTGCCGCCCACGAAGCACTCGTGGCCAAAGAGAACGAGGTCGATGCCGATCGCACCGCACACGAAGAATGGGCGGACCGTAAAAAGGAAATCGAGGGGGAGATCAAGGGGCTGGACCAACAGGTTCGCGACGCCGAGCGCGTTCTCGCCGACCTCGAGAAGGTCGCGGCGGACGCGCTCGCGAAAGACATGCAGTACCGAGGCGTGCTTACCGACACGGGGATCCTCGGCGGTCTGCCGATCGTCACAGGGGTGATCAACGCGCCGATGCTGGACTTCACGGCGCCGAAGAACACGCCCGGACGATACCAGGTCAACCAGCTCGTGCTCCCCGACGTGCGGACCAACCTCAACTATCTGGTCACGTACACGACCGACCGTTGCATGACCTGCCACGTCTCCATCGACGACCCGTCATTCTCGATGGAGAATCTGGCCAGGCAGTTCGAGCGATCGCTGCCGGCGATCGACGAGGAACTTCAGCGCCTTGGGGAGCCGCCCATCGAATGGCCGCCGGTACCGGTGCTCGAAGGACGGGGCGACGCAAAGCTGGCCAAGGGGCGCGTCACGGACCATTGGAAAGAGCTTACGCACGCCCAACAGAGCGAATACTTCGACGCGCTCCTCGCGACCGTCAACGGCTACTTCGCCGCGACGGGCCGCAAGGCGATCAACCTGCGGCAACCGCTCCTGGCCCATCCGGACCTGGAACTCTTCGTCAGCATCGATTCAGCCCATCCCAAAGCGAAGATGGGGTGTACCGTGTGCCACGAAGGCAACTCTGAAGAGACCGACTTCGTGTTCGCCGCCCATTCGCCTCCGACCCACGCCATCGAAAAGGAATGGGCAGAGAAATACTACGACCGAATGGCGGGTGTCCCGACGGCGACGTTCGACCTGATTGCACACTATTGGGACCGCCCGATGCACCCGCCGGCGTACACTCAGGCGGGCTGCGCGAAGTGCCATGCCGAGGTCTCCGACATCAAGAGCTATGCGGGCAAGCCCCAGGGCGAGAAGCTGAACCTGGGTCGATATCTCTTCACGACCGTTGGTTGCGCAAACTGCCACGACGTCGACCAGTTCCGGGACGCGCGGCGAGTCGGACCGGACCTGAAGCACATCGCGTCAAAACTGAGCCCGGAATTCGTCCACCAGTGGATATTCGCTCCACAGCGCTTTCGTCCCTCGACCCGTATGCCCCACTTTTTCCTCCAGGAGAACAACCGGACCGAAAGCGCCAACTCGCTCGACCACGACCCCATCACGAGAACCGAAACCGAGGTCGCCGCGATCAGCAAATACCTCTTCAGCGTTTCGGCCGATTTCGCACCCGTGCAAGTTCCCGAGGGGATCGAGGGCGACGCCGAGCGCGGTCGCGCACTGTTCAAGGAGCTGGGTTGTCTCGCGTGCCACGCCAACCTCGCGGAGTTCGGACAGGAATGGATCGTCGAGGATCTTCAGCATAGCTGGGGCAAGTCGCCCGAAGACGCCTACCACCAGTTCCAGGCGAACGCGTACGGTAAGAAGCCGAACTACGACATGCCCGCGCACGAACGAATGACGATGTACGCGATGGAGCACTTTACGAGTTTCCTCGACGCGACCTTTGACCCGGAGCCCGGGCGGTTCGATCCGGACAAGGAGTACAACCCGCCGGTGTTCACGCGGTTCGCGCCGGAACTATCCGGTGTCGGGTCCAAGGTCACGATCGAGTGGTTATATGACTGGTTGATGGACCCAACTCGGTATTCCCCCGACACGCGGATGCCGAGCTTTCGGCTGTCGCCGCGCGAAGCCGCGGACATCGCGACCTACCTGATGACGCTCAGGTATGACGCATTTGACCAACACGAGTTCCCGATGGACGCGAAGCACATAGCGATGCTCGACGAGCAGTTGTTTGCGATCCTGTCGTCGCAGCGATCGCAGAACCGCAGCCGTGCGATTATCGCTGACGAAGGCGGCGAGCTCACGGAGATGATCGTCGCCCTGGTGGCCAAGTCCGATCTCGCGGAAGAGGGCGCCCGCCGACTGGTTTCGTCCATGGACCATTTGGACCGGAAGCTGATGTTCTTCGGCAGCAAGATGATCACCCATTACGGGTGTTACGCGTGCCACAACATCGCGGGGTTCAAAGATAGTACCCCACCCGGTACGGACCTCAGCAAGTGGGCGACCAAGCCCATCGGGCAGCTCGATTTCGCGTTCTACGACCACGCGTTCTACGAAATGCGCGAACGTCGCGAGGACGTGTTCGGGCACGTGTATCCGCTGGACGCCGACGAACTCAATCATCGTTCGCCGACCGACAACCCCAAAGAGCAGGTCACGCACCGTCACGCCGCGTTCGCGAAGCACAAGATGCTCAACCCGCGCATCTGGGACCGCGAGAAAATCAAGGGTCCGTACGACAAGTTGAAGATGCCCAACTATTACTTTACGGACCGCGAAGCCGAGGCGCTGACGACGTTTCTGCTTTCTCGCAGGGCGCCGCTGGTCAACGATACACTCAAGGTCAAGTATGACGGCACGACGGACGGCGCGATCGCTCGCGGTCGCAATCTCACGCGTGAACTGAACTGTGTCGCATGCCACGAGATCGAGGACAACAACCCGACGATCCAGCAGTACTTCCGACGCGAGTTCAACGGTCGGCCCAGCTTCGACGTCACCAACGCGCCGCCATCGCTGTGGGGCGAGGGTGCCAAGATCCAACACCCGTGGCTGCATCGCTTCCTTGGGCAGGTCGAGACGCTTCGTCCATGGCTCGGTGTCCGCATGCCCAGCTTCAAACTCTCGGGGGACGAAGCCACCACGATCGTCGAGTACTTCGCCGCGCTCAGCAAGCAGGATGCCGACGATCTGCGTGAGCGGATGGGGCGGATCGACGAGTATCGCAAATCCGTGCATGACAAGAAGCGTGTGTCCGCCGGCAATGGGAATGCAACGGAGGAAGCGGAGAATTGGTTCAAACAGGAGCGGCTGATGGATGAGGCGGCTGATCTTCGCCGGTGGGTCATCGGTCGTAAGCTGATGCGTTCTCGAAAGTTCGACACGCTGGGGTCATCGGATGACGCCTTGCGCGCGGCACATGGAGACTTGCTCGATCGCGTGAACTTCATGAAGGATCTCTACGCGTTCGAGTATCCGTTCGTCGAACCGCCAAGACCGCTATCACCGAAAGACAGGTTCGAGCTGGGCGCCCGGTTCTTCAACGACATCGGGTGTCTTTCGTGCCACGTGCTCGGGGAGATGCTGCCCGGTCCGGCGCACAACACCGACGAGTTTGTTCAGATCTACCGTCTTGACGCGGTTCGCGGCGAGGGTGACGAAGCTATCGCGGTGCTGAACGGCGTTGGATACCCCGTCGGATCCGTCATCGATGGGCACACGTTGATCTCGGCGAAGAACATCGACTACGACGGCGACGTCGTCACGATCGCGACCGTGGAGGGTCCAAGCGCTAACGGAGAGACGGAGCAGATCGCCCTCAGCCCGGCCAGTGCGCCAAACCTTTCGTTGACGCAGCGCCGTCTCCGCCGGGCGTGGGTGTATGCGTGGATGCTTCAACCGGGTTGGATGCAGCCGGGCACGAAGATGCCGATGAACTTCCCGGACGGGAAAAGTCCGTTCGAGGGCCACGAGGACTATCCGGCCACGAGCGCGGACCAAATCGACCTGCTAGTGGATTTTTTATACGATGCGGGTGCTCGAGGTACGCGCGCGGATCTCGTCAAGAGCGTCGTGCAACCGGAAGCCGAGTTCGACGAAGATGATTTTGACGACTAGCGATGTCCGCGGCGCCGCGTACGGCGTTTTGAAGACTCTCGGACCATCGCGTAAACAATACGTTTCGTCACGAAGGACGAAGGGAGAATCGATATGTTGCGTAATGGCTCACTCATAGCGGCGCTCATCGCGGGGCTGCTCCTCGCGGCGGCGAGCGCCCCGGCCCGTGCCGAGGACAACGGCGTCATCAAGGGCAAGGTCGTCTTCAAGGGCGATGTGGCTGATCACAAGCGGACGAAGTTGGATACGTCCAAGGATCCGAACTGCAAGATAGCCAAGCCAAAGGGCATCGGCAGTTACAAGGTCATCCTCAACAAGAAGACCGACCCCGTGACGGTCCGCAACGTCATGGTGTACGTCAAGGAGGGCCTGGGCGACCGCACGTTTACCGCCCCGACCGAGGCCGTCGAGTTGATCCAGGAGGGGTGCCAATACACGCCGCACGTCCTGGGCATCATGGCCGGCCAACCGCTGCGGGTCATCAACGGCGACACCACGAATCACAACATTCACTTCCTGGGCCAAGTGAATCCGCAATACAATTTCACCCAGCCGAAGAAGGACATGAAGAAGGATCTGACCCTGGTCAAGGAGTCGACCTTCAGGGTCAAGTGCGACGTGCATCCGTGGATGGGCTGCTACATTGCCGTGTTCGACCATCCGTTCTTCGACGTAACCGGTAAGGAGGGCACGTTCGAGCTTACCGGCCTCCCGCCGGGTACGTATGTGATCGAGGCGTGGCACGAAACGTTCGGCACCATGACGCAGACCGTCGTGGTGGGAATCGACGAAACGAAAGAGGCCGACTTCACGTTCGAGCCGACCAAGTAGGAAGGCTCGCTACGATTCGGTCCGGTGGACGGCGGTTCGACCGGCCGCTCATGATGACTGCGACAATCTGTTAGCAATTGGAGATTCACCACTATGTCCGGTTTTGTGCCCTTTGTTGTGGCGGTTCTGGCGATCATCTTCGGGCTGCTTGATTTCTTGATCAAGACGGGCTGAAGGCGGCTGGAGTTTCGGCGGACGCGGCAAGGTCGCAACGTGCCCCGCTGCCCGTGCTCGTCGGCGCTGCTGCAATTGCAGCAAGGATG
>JADFHG010000551.1 GCA_022567365.1 Planctomycetota bacterium
CGCCGGGCAACCCGCCGTCGATCGCGAGCCTCACCGTCGAGGGCCAAGTCGCAACGCTCGAGCTGTCGGATTTTATTAGTACCGGCGCGTGGACCGTCATAACCCACATCGACAGCGAAACGAGCACGCGTATCGGCTACCTCCCAGCCGATGTCAACAACGATAAGTTCAGCGGAGCAAACGACCTGCTCTACCTCATCGACGTCCTCAACGGCGTCGTCGACCCGACAACACCCGCGTACCAAACGGACATCGATCGTAGCGGCGCGACGAATGCAAACGATGTCCTCCGCGCAATCGACTTGCTCAACGGCGCGGGCGCGTTCGAGGAATGGCTCGGGGCATCCTTGCCGAACTGACGGATTGCCCGACGCAGCAAGCCCACGTTTTCCCAAGAGCATTTCCAGGCCACACGGTTCACACGCGCGGGGAACGGCAAGCCAGCCCAGCGAACCGGCTCGCAAATACCAGTGTGCCGCGACTGGAGTATGTAGGCCAGCCGCCCTCGGCTGGGGGGATCGACAAGCCGTCGGCAAGCCGGCGGGCAAACGCCCCGCGAAGTCGATGTTGATCCAGCGCGATTCCGCGCGCTGTGGCGTCAAAATCCGGACAATTCTCAAGATCGACGCGCCGCGCGTCCCGCGGCGGTGTTATTCACATGTACGGACGAACGATAATGGCACGCTGTGGCGGCCGGCAAACTCTGGTTGGCGGGTTTCCCGGCGACCGGCAATGCCGGCTTGCTGACCGGTTTGGCGAACGATCTTCGCATTACCGCCGGTTGTCGCCCGGTCGGTGGGGATCGGATGTTCGCGTTGCACTGCTCGACGGGAATCGGATAGAATGAATGACCGCATAAGTCGCGCCCATTTATTGTGGAGCTTTGATATGAACGCATACCGTCTGCTGGGTCTCCTCGCGTCGCTGTCTTTCATTTCGGTCTTATCGATCCAGCATGCGGAGGGTCAGTGCCGGGTCAACGAGGGCGCCAAGATGACCGCCGCGGACGCCAACTCGTCCGACGAATTCGGCCGCTCAGTGTCCGTCAGCGGAACCGTGGCCGTGGTCGGATCGTGGCAGGACGACGACGCGGGTTCCGCATCGGGCTCCGCGTACGTATATCGCCTCAACGGCGGCACGTGGGTCGAAGAGCAAAAGCTTACCGCCTCCGACCCCGACTCAGGAGACGGTTTCGGTTATTCCGTCTCCATCAGTGGCGACGTGGCCCTGATCGGATCGATTTCAGACGAAGACGCGGGAATCAACTCGGGCTCTGCATATGTGTACCGGTTCGATGGAAGCACGTGGGTCGAAGAGCAGAAGCTCACGCCCTCCGATGCCGACGCGAACGACTGGTTTGGCATTTCACTGTCCATCAGTGGCGACGTGGCCGTGGTCGGAGCGCGGTTCGACGACGACGCGTGCCCTGAAAACCCATTGTGCGAATCGGGCTCCGCGTATGTCTACCGCTTCAACGGACGCACGTGGGTCGAAGAGCAGAAGCTCACGGCCTCCGACGCCACACAGGGCGACGGGTTCGGGCGTGGAGTGTCCGTCAGTGGGGACGTGGCCGTGGTGGGAGCGTACTTGGACGACGACGCGGGAGGCAACTCGGGCTCCGCGTACGTGTACCGCTTCGACGGGAGCGCGTGGATCGAAGAGCAGAAGCTCACCGCCTCGGACGGCGCAGCCAGCGACCTTTTCGGGATCTCGGTGTCCGTCAGCGGCGACGTGGCCGTCATCGGTGCAGTGTTTGACGACGACGCGGGAAGCTGGTCGGGCTCCGCATACGTGTACCGCTTCAATGGGAGCGCTTGGGTCGAAGAACAAAAGCTGACCGCCTCCGACGCGGCCGCAGGTGACCGCTATGGCAACTCGGTGTCGATCAGCGGCAACGTGGTCGTGGTCGGATCGCATAATGACGACGGCGCGGGATTCGATTCGGGCTCCGCGTACCTGTATCGCTTCGATGGGAGCACGTGGGTCGAAGCGCGGAAGCTCACCGCCTCCGACGCGGCCCCGGACGATCGGTTCGGTTATTCCGTGGCCATCAGCGGCGGCGTGGTCGTGGTCGGATCATATAAGGACGACGACCCATTCGGTGAAGACCCAACGAGCAACTCGGGGTCCGTGTACGCATTCGGTGGCAATCCGGTCCTGAGCCAGCCGCCCTGCGGGGCGATCGACGCCCGTCAACCGTCGGCGCCGGACGGAAGCGAACCCGCGGGCTGGGGCTCAATCGCGATGACGTTCGATGAACCGCCCGGCCCGTTGAACGCCGAAGACTTCGCGGTAGTCATCAATCCGCCGGGCGACGCGCCGACCGTGACCGCTGTGACAGTGGATGGCAACACGGCCACGGTTCATTTCAACGACTTCATTGCGACCCGGGCATGGACGACGATCACCCATTGGCCGACGGGCGCGGTCACGCGAACCGGCTACCT
>JADFHG010000552.1 GCA_022567365.1 Planctomycetota bacterium
CGGGGAAGAACGTGCCATCGTCGGTCACGCTGCCGCTCAGAAAGAAATTGCGGTATAGGCCCGAGCTGCCGCCGGGCGTGGGTCGTTCGTGGCATGAGCCGCAAGAGGTCACGTTGAACGCCGGACCGAGCCCGTCGGCAAGGTCAAACCTTCGCAAGAACACTTCCTTGCCGCGTTCAAAGACTTCCAGTTGTTCGGGCGTCGCGGAGGGTAGCGGATCGCCCAGCTTGGCGAATATGCCCTCTGCAACGGGCGGCTCGGAGCCGTTGTCGTTGTTGGTGGTGGTGTCCGCCGGCGGCATGCTGCAACCAGACCAGACCAACGTAATTGGCAGGACGGAAAGCGCGACCTGCCTGAGAATCCCGATTATCGTGTATTCGTTCATCGTCGAAATCCCGGTCGTACGAGAACTCGTTACTGGTCCCATCGCGACGCCAGATCGCGATCACAATTGCCATATGGTACACAATTTCGGCGTAGCACGTCAATCTCGCCTATGTGGCACCGGCACCCGCGGGTCCGTGACAGTTTAGGCGGCCTTTGAATAGCCGGGTCGCGTGTTCCAGTAGCGGGTCCATCGGTCGTCCTGGGAGAGCCACAAGGCGCGCAGCGATAGGATCGACTCCACGCCCGGGATGCTCCAAAACTGCTCGGTCCCCTTTACCCGTTTGTTGAACAGCTTCACGGCGGATTCCGTCACGCCGGAGCCGATCGGCCAACCTTTTCGGCGATACGTCGGATAGTCCACGTGACGCCGATGGGTCGTGAAGTAACCCACATTGTTCGCCAGCACCCGGCGCGGATGTTCCGAGCCGTCCGTGGCTCGAGGCCGACCCAAACGATCGGCATGGCTGTGCAACGCGACGATCACCTCATCCACCCGACCGGCCCACAGGTGATCCTTCAGTTGCTCAGCCAACGCTCGTGCCTCCGGGGTGTCTTTCCCCAAAGCGGCCCGCGCCGCTTCGTACAGATGCTCGACCGCATGGTAGTAGTCCACGATCCGTTGATCGAAGAGACATTCCCGTTTGCTCAGTGGATCGATCCAGTTTCCGCCGTCGCCCATCACCAACACCGTGCCCGCCCGCCGCATGCCGCGGCGCTGTCGCCTCTACGCGCAGTGCTCTTCCAAACGCTTCGGTCCGCTCCATCGTAGCGACATATGTTGTCACTAGCGGCTCGGGGCGATGATCCGGCGTGCCGTCGCCAGGCGGATACGACGTGATCGCGCCCACCTTGTCCTCCCGCCACCGACTGCCGTTTGACTCTTGTTTTTCACAGGTTTGCACGCGACCGCCATCCATCCCGATCACCAGCAGCGCCGGTGCGTTCGCGGGTTGCGCCGGTCGGTGTCCCTGCTCGAAGGCACGCACTTCCGCATCGCACGCCGAGACCACCGTGCGACCGATCGCCTCCGCCCAACGCTGAATCTGCTTGCCGTCCAGGTGGGTGCCCCAGTCCTCGTTCAACGCCAACGCCGCTTGGTCGAACGAGTACAACGATCCCTCTCGCCCCACCCGCCGGGCCGCCCGGTATCACGTCAAACATCCAACCCGGCATGCAGGTATTCGGCATGCCTGCGAGGAAAAAGGAAGACGCGATGCGGTCGATGTTCGCCGTGAAGAAACTTCCGGAAATGTTCAAGCGGATCCGCGCCCTCGAACGCGAAATCCGCGAGCTGCGAAGTCGCGCAGACTCGAAGCGAGCCTGACCACCCCCGCGGCGCACCGATCCGAACGGCGCGCCGATCCGAGCGCCGGAGCGTGAGCGACGGGTCTTGAATCCGCCACGCTAACGACGCATGGCGCAATCCCGCGCTGCCGCTTGGGACTCGGATGAGCATCGTCCCAATGTGATAACCGCGCCGTGCGGAACCAAGTCGGGTTTGACCCTCCTCACAGTGAATCCAAAACCCGAGTCGGTACTGGGAATGCCACCCGTGTGCGCGTTCCACCGACCGCTCCCCAATGAGTCCACAGGCCGTCAGCCGGTGCCACACGATGGTCACTCGCCGCCTACGGGCACGGGTCCACGTGCGTCGGATTGTCGAAGTATCCGGCGCCGCTGAACGCTTCGAGTGCGCCGAGCACATCATCAAAATCAATCCCATTGTCCGGCACGCTGCCCTCGAGGTCCGATCCGAAGTAGCTGCACGCGCCGGCGAAATTGCCCGCGAATCCTTCGAGCACGCAGAGTATATCGTCGAAGTCGACCTGTCCGCCGGAGTTATTCGTATCGGCCCACAGCCACGTCGTTACCGAAACAGGAGGCGACTCGGCCTCGTCGGTTCGTTCAACGACGATCACGTACTCGCTATTCGGAATGACCTCTTCGTCACCAACAGGCACCGAGCCCCACGCCGCGGGCAATTGAAACACCGGCAGGTCCACGAGACGGCCAATGCCCTCAATCACCTCCACATAGGCGACGAAGCATGGATAATCCG
>JADFHG010000553.1 GCA_022567365.1 Planctomycetota bacterium
TCGCCCGTGGTACATACGTCACCGTCTTCACAAGCGGATCCGCCGGTCTCGAACGTACAGGTAGCCGAGCAACAGTCGCCCGGGACAGTGTTTCCGTCGTCGCAGTCTTCTCCAGTGTCGAGGGTTCCGTCTCCACAAACGCCCGCCGGTGTCGGAACGACGATTATGCCGCGAGGCTTGCCGAAATTCGTCCCGATCCCCACAGTGGGGTCCGACGCAATGGTGCGATCCCCGCTGATGGGGTCCACACGCACGACGGCCAGGAGCAGTTCATCAGCAACCAGGATATTGCCGTCCGACTCGACTGCGATGACGCGCGGTCTGGCGAAACTCGGTCCAGTGCCGACGACGGGTGAAGAAACGATGGTTCGATCGCCGCTTGTCGGATCCACACGGTGTACCCCGAGCAGCCCGCTGTCCAGGGCCAGGATATCGCCGCTCGCATTGAGCGTGATCGCGTCCAACTTGCTGAAGGCCGTACCAGTCCCCACGGTGGCGGACGAAACCACCGTCCGATCGCCCGTTATCGGGTCCACACGCAGTACCGCTTTCAGACCGTCATCGACGACGAGGATCGCACCGCTCGCTTCGATCGTGATCCCCCTCAGCTTCCCGAAACTCGGGCCGGTTCCGACGGAGGCCGACGAGACCACGGTCCGATCGCCCGTTGTCGAGTTCACGCGGTACACGCCGCGGGTCGTAGGCGCATCGTCCCCGACCAGGATGTCACCGGTGGATTCGAGCACAAGCACCTTTGGTTTGCTGAACATGAGGCCGGTCCCGACGGTCGACGACGAAACCACGGTTCGATCGCCAGTTGCCGGGTCCACTCGAAGAACCGCGACAAGCCCCTCATCGACGATCACGATGTGACCGCTCGACTCGATTGCGAGCCCACCAGGTTTGACGAACAGCGGGCCGGCCCCTACGGTGGGCGACGACACCTCGGTCCGATCGCCGGTCAACGGGTCGACTTGAAGCACTCCCTTGACCGTTTGGTCGGAGACGAGGATATCTCCCGGGGCCAGAACGACGGCGCCGACCTCAGCCGCCGCGAAGAACGAAATGGCCGAGAATGCGCAAAGCGCGGCCAGCCAGACTTGTCCTGCGCGAATTGACATAGTGCTACGCTTCTTTCCCTCTGCTTGCAGAAACTGCGGCCCTCGGTTTCCGCGCAGGCGCTCGAAGGCCCCCCCGTTCTTTCCCGGTACCCCTCAGAGTCAGCGTCAGACGCCCTGCCGTCTTGCAAAACGGCCGCGTCAATGAGGCACTCAATGATCAGTGCGGACCTTTGTGCGAAGACGCGAGCAACTCCGGGAGAAACAACTCACAGTGAGAATCGTAACGAATCAGCACCCTCGTTTCAAGGGTGGCTGGCCGCAAAAAACTGTTGCAATACCGGTCGTTGCGTGGCGGAATTGTGCCGCCGGCCCGCGCTATCCGTCCGCAATACCGCGCATACATGCCAGCTCGCGAAATATCGGACCATTCGGCCGCCATGTCGTGTAGGGAAGTGCGCCCAAATCCATTGATCCGATTTGTTGGTTCCCCGTTATTCCTGCGCACGAATGCCGCAGAATCGCGCACCCCGCGCGTTGCCCCACCCGCGTTACCGATCGACGTTCATCTGTTCCATGGCGAGTTCGACGTCGGCCATGTCGAGGCGACCGTCGTTGTTGAGGTCGGACGCACGCAGGTGCCCCAGACCTTCGGCGGTCAGCTCGCGGATCGACACCGATCGCCGGCCCCGCGCCCGCCCACCGTCGATCAGCGGGCTCGGCACGTCGCAGCAGTTCGGCTGCGACTCCGCGAAAAAGTTCGCGAGGATGAACGTGAAATCGACCGCGTCCACGATACCGTCACCGTTGATGTCCGCGTGCGGCGACGGGACCGAGCAATCCGTATCGGGGAAGCTCAACCCGAGCTGCCCGTGCCAGGTGCCGAAGTCCACGATGTCGATGACCCCGTCGTCGTTGAGGTTGCCGCCCGTCAGTTGACCGCCTAGCGCCGGATTGCTCACGAACGTCGCCTCGAACACCGTACCGTTGATCACGAAGTCCTCGGCCGTGCTCCGCAGGGTGTGAAGCCGGTCGCGCGCGGTGATGCACTCCCATGCGCCGGCGGGGATCAATACCGAAATCCCGGTCGCCTTGCCCGGCAGGTCCAACGGCGCGCCGAAGGTGATCTCCTGACTGACGCTGCCGGTGACCCCGCCGCATTGCTGGAACAGGTCAAACGTGATGCACCGCGTCAGCGGGCCATCGACCATCACGGGCGAAAGCTGCACGTCGACGATGAGTTCGTTGAAGGGTGTGACCTCGACGTCGAACACGCACGCGCCGACGACCCCGCAGGAGTTGGCGACGCTGCACGAGATCGTCGTCACCCCGACCGTGAAAACCCCGCCGTTCTCGAGACCCGACGACGGGCTCGACGTGCA
>JADFHG010000554.1 GCA_022567365.1 Planctomycetota bacterium
GAAAAGACCGAGATCGTCGCGGCCAACAAGATCGAACTGACCGGGGGGGCCGACGCCGCCCGCCAATTGGCGGACGACATCGACGGCGAGGTGGTGGCGATCAGCGCCGTGACCGGCCACGGGTTGGCGGAGCTGTCCGAGCGGCTTTGGTCCGTCATCAGCGAGGTAAAGCTGCCGCCCACACCGGTCGAGCCGATGCCCAAACCCCCGCACTTCGAGCAACCATGATCGCAACCCCCGACAAAACCCTAGACGTGCCGGTCGCGATCATCGACATCGGTAATACGACCGTCTCGCTTGCGAGTTGGTACGACGGTAACGTCGCCGCTGCCGTATCCGCCTCCGCCTCATCGGCGACCGAATTCGACAAGGCCTTTTCCGCGCTGCTCACGACGTTTCCAAACGAAAGTCCGAGCGCCGTCGTGGTCAGTTCCGTAAACCCCGGCGTCCTCGACAAGGTCCGCGACAGAGTCGAGTCCAAGCTTGATCGTCAAGCCCTCGTCATCGGCGAGCAGATTCCCCTGCCGATGGACGTCGGCGTCAGAGACGCCCGGGCCATCGGCGTGGATCGCGTGTGCGCGGCCGCGGCGGCGTTCGATCGCCTTCACTCGGACTGCATCGTCATCGACTTCGGTTCGGCGGTAACGATCGACCTCGTCGACGAGGAGGGCACACTTATCGGGGGCGCGATTCTCCCGGGTCTGCGCATGCAGTTTGCGGCGCTTCACGAGCATAGTGCGCTGCTCCCGGAGGTATCACCCGCGATGACGGAGCTTGCCTACGGTCGCGACACGACGGAGGCCATTCAATCGGGCGTTTGCCGCGGGCTTGCCGGTGCGGTGCGCGCACTCGTCGAGGCCTACGCCGCGTCGCTCAACAAATGGCCTCAGGTGATCGCGACCGGAGGCGATTTGGACTTCATGGCCCCGAACTGCGATTTTCTCGACTCGCTCGTGGCGGATCTGACGCTTCGCGGGATCGGTCTGGCCCATACTAAATACCTTGCATCGAAAGGCGCATGAGCGATCGTCATGAAGGTTGGGCGCGCCTGCTGACGCCCCCCGGATCCGGGGCGATCGGTGTCATTCGCGTCGAAGGGCCTGACGCGGTTCACATCGTCCGCGGGATTTTCCGTTCGAAGCGGGCGGACGACGGCATGAGCACGTCGCCCGGAGAAATCCGGTACGGTCACGTGCTCGATGGCGAGCAGGTGGTGGACGATGTGCTCGTGGTGTCGCACCGCGTCGATGCAGGGTTGGTCGTTGACGTCTGCGCCCACGGCGGCGTACGCGTGATCGAGCAGCTTCTCGACCTTCTTCATCGCTGCGGCGCGCCGCTCCGCACCGATGATTCTTCGCCTCCGCCGGTCTGGGCGGCAACCAACGTCATTCAACACGAAGCGTTCGACCTGATGGCGAGGGCAAAAACGCCGAGGGTTCTGAGGTTTCTTTCGTGGCAGAGCGTGCATCTACCGGATGCGCTGGCCACGATCCGAGCGATGGTCATCGACCATCCGCAACGGACCTGCGAAGCGCTCGAGGCGTTGGCACGGCGAGCTGAAACCGCTCGGTTGCTGGTCGATGGTGCCACTGTGGCCATCGTTGGACCGCCGAACGGCGGCAAGTCCACGCTGTTCAACCGGCTGATCGGTCGGGTCTCCGCGGTCGTATCGCCGCACGCCGGAACGACAAGGGACTGGGTCGAGGCGGCGATCGAGATCAGCGGGATCCCGATCACGCTGATCGACACCGCCGGCAGACGAGCGACTTCGGACACGCTCGAAAGGCGCGCTATTCAGACTGGACAAGCCCGCGCGGAAAGAGCCGATTTGCTGATTGCCGTTGTCGACGCCGGCAGGCAGGTCGCTCCTTTGGCATTATCGGCCCTACTACAAGCACCACGAAGGGCCGGGGTCGTCTGGGTCCAAAACAAAATCGACAAGGAATCTGATGTGGGCGTTGCGTCGCAATTGCCACGAAATGCGTGTACTGTCCGACTTTCGGCGCGCACCGGGGACGGAGTGGATACCCTGGTCCGGGCTTTGGTCGAACGCTTCGGTCTCGATCCCGGCGCGGAACGCCTCCCCACGTGCTTCACGGCGCGCCAAGTCCGAATAATCAGTCAAATCCGCACCGCACTGCGGGCCACCGGGGCTCAGGAACCCGCTGCATGCGACGCCACTGATCGCCAATGGAACGAGCTTGCAGGCCCGTACGATAGCGAGAATGCGGACGCATCAGTCCCGAAGTCGCTGTGAGCGGCCTGCGCAATGACACAGGCGGGTACACGTACTCCGTCGGGCAGTTCACCCGCTGGAAGGAGAGAACCGGCCATTTCTAATCCGTTTGGGAGTTGATAGTGCCGAAAACCGCGACTAGAGTGATTGCAGACGTCAAGTTTTCGGTGATGACCTCACCATGGCACACATGAAATCAA
>JADFHG010000058.1 GCA_022567365.1 Planctomycetota bacterium
TTCCACGGGCCGTAAACGCGGGCGATACGAAACATCTCCTCGTTCAATCCAGGAATCACAGCCCGACGGCAGCCCGTTGAAAAAGTGCGGCACGGGCTTCAAGCCCGGCACGTGTTTGGCGCGTAGCGGCCGCCCCCTGTGGCGGCCGTAGAAGTTCGGGAGCGCTTCACATGCCCACGTCCGCCGCGGGGGGTGGACGCTACATCGCGACTACCGTGCGCTGGCCGAAGAACCGCCGAACACGTACCCGGTCGGTGTACGCACCGGCAAAATGGCGGTGCCACACCCACAATCTCGACATCTTCATCTATGGTGCTACCCCGCGGCCAGCACGTGCATGTTCGCGATGGTAATCCCACTCATCATCGCCCCCATGATACCAAGAAAACCCTGATCCGTCCCGCAGATGAACAGGTTGTCGATTTCCGTTCGTCCGTCGCGGCGCTTCGTGGGCGCCCCATAGACCGCGCCATCGATGTGCCCGGTAAATCGCTTGATCGTCAGCGGAGTGAACATATCGCTGGCGACCAGGTGGCTGCGGACGTTCGCCAGATCCCGTCCCGCCCGCTCCAACGCACGCTCGACGCAGGCCCGCTTCTTGTCCTCATACGCGGCCTGGTCAAGCTCCGCCCACCGATCATAGTTCGCCATCCACGTCAGGCGATAGATGCCCTCCGCCATATCCTCGTGCCCTTCGTAGTTGTTCGGGCAACAGATGACCCCGCTCGTGATATCCACGGCATCGTCCGGCCGAACGAAACGAAACGACTCCTTGTCGTTGTAGAACGTGATCGTCGTATCGTACCCGAGCTTGGCCGGCGGCGTGTCCAGACAGAGTATGATCTCGACGAACGACACGCGCCCGACTGCGACGTCCGGCAGATCGGGCGGCGGGTTGGACAACATCGCCATGGTCTCGGGGTATCCGGCCGACGACAGTATGACGTCGGCACTTAGGGTCTCCCCGGAAGCAAGCGTCACGGACTCCGCCCGCGCCCCTCGCGTATTGATCCGCTCGACGCCGCATCGCATTTTGAGCGTCCCGCCGCAAGCCCGATATCGCTTGACCAAGGTCGTGATGATCTGCCGTACGCCGCGACGAGGCCTGGCGAAACCCTGCAGGAAGATACTCTTGACCAGTGTGACGAAGTGCGTCCAATCGATGTCGGATTCGGTGGGGCTGCCGTAGTACATGATCGGGCAGAGCAACATCTCGATCAGCAGCGGGTCGCGAAGATGTTCGGCCAACACGGCCCTTCCCGACATCGGCGTGACGTCGATTCGGGTATCGTCGTGTGCGCGAATCACGTTCAGCAACGAACGAAACCGATCGATCTCGGCGGGGAAACAACGGGCGACCTCCTCCGTCAGCAGGTCCGGATCATTGCTGAACCTAAGCCGCGCGGAGGGGAACCGGATCTCGGACCCCAATTGAGGTCGCAAATCGAAGTCGTCGTAGTCGAGCCGCAGTTGACGCAACAGCTTCGTCAACGGCATGGCTCGCGCACCACGCTTCGCGTAGTTCGTCACCGCATGCAGCCCCACGTCGAACGCCCTGCCGTTAAGCGTGTAGTAGGAATTGAGCCCACCGTAGGCGTAGTGCTTCTCGAGAATGCACACGCGCTTGTCGAAATGGGCGAGTCGGATGCCCGCGCTGAGCCCGGACATACCGGCGCCGATGATGATGACGTCGTAGTCCATGGGCATGCGTCACGCGACGCGAAGATAGCTATAATACGGCTGCTTGAAGCTTCGGAACGAGGTAGGCGACGGTTCCGTCGAGTGTGGCGAGCTGAGGATAATCCTCCTTGGGCACCTCGACCTTGTAGCGCTTTCTGAGCTCCATGACGATGTCGAGAAAATCCATCGAGTCCATATCGAGTTGATCCCGCAGGCGAACGTCTCCTTTCAGATCGGTAAGATCCGCATCCGGCGCGATGACCGCGATAATGTCCAAAACCATTTGCCTGATCTGCTGGTCGCCCATGCCTTCCTCGAACCCTGTTTTCTTCAGTTCCGGTTTGCTTCCCGGTTTGTCCACGTTGACTAGGCCGCGTAGCGCTTCACGACGACGGCCGAATTGATCCCCAACATCCCAAACGAGCTATTCAAAATGAACCGAACGCGGTCCAACGCCTTCGGCTCGTTGATCACCAAATTGCGCACCATGCAATTCGGGTCAACCCGCGAAATATTGATCGTCGGATGCACGATGCCGTCCGTCAGTGCGCCCAGGTTGCCCGCCAACTCCAATGCACCGGCTGCACCCATCGCGTGGCCGATGAAACTCTTCGTATTGTTCACGTACACGTCGGGATAGTCGCCGAAGACGTCACCCAGCGCTTTCGCCTCCTGCTGGTCGCCCAGCTCGGTCGCAGTCGCGTGCGTGCTGACGATGTCCACGTCTCCCGGATCGATTCCCGCGCGATCGATCGCCAGCCGCATGCAGGCGGCGATCTGCCCTGGATCCGGCAGAACCGGGTCCGTGGCGTCCGAGTTCATTGCGTACCCGACGACTTCACAAACCACCGTCGCACCGCGCTTAGTCGCATCCGCCAAGCGCTCCAGGGCAAACACGCATCCCCCTTCCGACACCACGATCCCGTTGCGATCGACATCGAACGGGCGGCATGCCTTCGCCGGATCCTCATGCTGCGCGAGCGCGTTCTGGCTGGCAAAGCTCGCGAAAATGCCAAACGATCCCGTCGATTCCGAGACACCGCCCGCGAGGGCGAGATCGACCTCGCCAAGCCTCAGCATCTGCACGCCCTGGATCAGACCCGCGTTGCCGGCGGCACATGCCGCACCGATCGTATAGTGAGGGCCTCGGATCCCCAGCTTGACCGTCACCTCGCCCGCCGGGTTGTTTGCAACCGTCCGCGGGTTGTGGTGATGCGACCAATACCGGGTGTCATAGTCGTATTGACGGATAACGTCAATCTCGTTCTCTGTCTCGACCGTCCCATGCTCGGTGATGCCCAGGAAAACGCCAATCCGGTCCTTACAGTACGTCTGAAGATCGATACCGGCGTGAATAAGCGCCTCGCTCGCGCAATAGATGGACAGCGCACCGGCACGCGTTCCCCGCCTCCGCTCTCTTGCCGTTTGGTGTCTCGTTTCCTCAAAATCACACGTGCCCGCCAGCACCCGCCCCATGAACCTCGTTTCGATACTCGAAACGCCCGAAACGCCGTTGAGCAGACTACGGCGAAAAGACGAGAGGTCGTTGCCGTTGGGCGCGGTCAGTCCCACGCCGGTAATGACGATTCGTTCCGATTGTTGCATCGATTCCGCACTCAAACGTCGGAGACCAAACACCGGCCAGCTTGGGGCGCTGCGGGTCATCCCGCTGAACTCGCCCCATGTTAGCAGGATCCGCGCCAAATGAAACTTCGCGCCCCATGCTGTGCCTTGGCGCATGAATAACAGGTTACGCGGGCTGCGCGACCGGGAGCGAGAGACTCCCGCCGAGCGGCCGGCGGCCCATTGAAAAACAGGGTATTTTGCGGGACCGACTATCCAGTCGGTCGTCTTCGGGCCACCAGCGGCGTTTGACCGACTGGAAAATCGGTCCCACAGACATTTTCAATGGGCTGCTAACCGTCAACCGACGAAGCCTTCACGAACCCGGTTCGTGGTGCGCTGCCGTTCTCGCGCCCGTCCGCCTTGAGCCAGTCGATGAGGCGGGTGAACCCGTCGGCCGTCGAAATCCCGACCTGGTACCCGAAATCGCGACGCGCACCGGAAATATCGAAATAGTGGCTCGTGGCTAGTTGAGCCGCGACAAAACGGGTCATCGGCGGCTCCGCCTCCCCGGGAATCAGCCGGTACAGCATTTCCAACCATCCGCCGATCCGACGGGCAGTGCCGTATGCCATAGACCGCTCGACCGGCCGAACGCCTATGGCTGCCAGGATCTCGTTCAACCACGGCCAAAGACGGACGGGTTCGCCCTGACTTATGAAATATGCCCTTCCGGCACAAGGCGAATCCGGAGCGAGCGCGTCCGCCGCCATCAGGTGAGCCGCAGCGGCGTTGTCGATGTAGGTGATGTCCACCAGGTTTTCGCCCGTTCCAACGCGCTTCAACCTACCGCGCCGCGCACGATCGATGACCCGTGGAATCAGGTGTGGGTCTCCGGGACCCCAGACGAGATGGGGCCGCAATGCCACCGCCGAAAGCACGCCGGTGCCACCGACGATTCGTGTCCCGTTCGCCGCAAGCACCCGCCGCTCGGCCTCCGCCTTCGTAGCCGGATAGTGCGCGAGGTATCGCGACGGATAGGGCTGCGATTCGTCCACACCGCAAAGTTCCTCGTCGCCGAATACCACGCTCGGCGTGCTCGTGAATACGAGTCGCTGAACGCCGCATGCTGCGCAAGCATCGATGACGTTCTGAGTGCCGTCCACGTTGATCTCGCGAAACCGCGCGGCCGGCCCCCAGATCGCAGCAATAGCCGCCGTGTGAAAGACGCAGTCGACGCCCGCACACGCATTGCGCACGGCACCGGCATCGCGGATATCCGCCTGAACCGTGTGGATTCCCGCCGCCGTCAGCTCGGGGTAGTCGCGGCGCCCCAACGCCGTCACCTCATCGCCCCGTTCGTGCAACATGCGCACGATCCGACTGCCGATGAAGCCCCCGCCGCCCGTAACCAGCGCCCTCATCGCAGCCTCTTCGCCGCCCAGACGGCCAAGGCCTCGCGATTGATCTTCGCGTTGTGCCGGACATCGACCGGCAACGAGCGATGGAAGAGGATGTCCCGAATATCTCGCGTCAGGTCATTCGCCCGACCGAGTGCCAATAGCTCCGCGGTGAATCGCGCCGCGCGCTTCCGGGAAGGGAAGCGGCCGACAATCGGCTCCACCACGACGATCGGCCGCTGCGCACCAATCGCGCCGATACCGACCAGCGCCGATCGCGCGACATGGTCATGTTGGTTGAATATGGCCTCGCACCGAACGCTGAACAGTGTACCACCTGCCGTTTCGACCCGATGGCCCTTGCGCCCGCACATCCAGATCCGCCCATCCGCGTCGCGATAGCCGATGTCCCCGATTCGATGCCAGATCCGGACTGACGGTTCCTCGCCCGGTGGCGCCTTCGCCTTCGGAGCACCGGCCCCATTCGCACACCCGTTTGGCACAACTTCCCGAATCTTCGCAAGCCGGTCGGCGTCGGGCCGGCCGAAGTACGCCTTGGTGACGACCTCGCCGGCCACGACAATCTCCCCAAGTTCTCCGTCGCCCACCTCGAGGTCGTCCGACCATTCCGCGATTGCGTCGTCGCTGATTCCGATAAACCGCACATCCGCGCCGGGAAGTGCGCGGCCCACGCAAATGCCCGCGCCGCGTCGGGTTCGATCGCTCGGACCGCTGAGAATCTCCCTACCCGAGATCGACGAGATGGGGAGACACTCGGTTGCCCCGTAGGGCGTATGGACATCGGCTTCGGGGCCAAGCACGTTGCGAATCCGTTTGATGATCTCCGGCTGCACCGGCGCCCCGGCGATCAGAATCCTGCGGAGACTCGGCAGCGTGATGCCATGTTCCTGGCAGTATCGACCAACCCGACTCCAAATCGCCGGGGAACCGAACGTGTTCGTCACGCGGTGGTCTCGGATCGCATTCACGATCTTCGCGGGATCGACGCGCGCCGGCCGGCTCGGATCCATTTCCGGAATGACACTCGTCATGCCCATGGCCACACTGAAGAGCGCGAACAAGGGGAACGCCGGCAGGTCAACTTCGCCCGGTTCGATACCGTAGTGGTCGCGAATAGAGCGCACCTGCGCCTCGAACTGCGCGTGTTCATACACGACGCCCTTCGCCGGACCGGTCGCGCCGCTCGTGAACAGGATGGCCGCAGTCTCACCCGGCGCGGTCGCCGCGACCCTGAACGTCTCGCCCGCGTCGCGCGCGAGTTCGTCTAGCGCCCTTCCGCCCCAAAACCAACGCCGTCCAACAGTCACCACGTGTTTGATCTTGCGAAATGCGCTCCTCCGGAGCACCCGCACGGCGTGGGCCGCCGGCACGCCGATGAGACCGCCGGCGTCCACGTTGCGAATGCATTCGAGCAGACGCCCCAGCCCCATTCCCGGATCGATCATCACCGGAACCGCACCGATCTTGAACAACGCGAACACCAGCGCGACGAAATCAACGCCCGGTCGGACCATTAGAATCACGCGCTCGCCCCGAGTGAACCCGGCCCCCGTCAGACCGTTCGCATAGCGGTTCGAGAGTGCCTCCAGCTCGGCGAACGTCCAGCTTTGGTACACCGGCTTTCCGCTTCTCTTGTCGCGGGCCTGCGTGACGATCACGGCGCGTTGGTGCGGCGCCTCCGCCGCCATGCGCGGCAGGTGGGCTGCGATGTTGATGGCACTACACAGAGTGGGTTCGACCGATGCGGTCGCGACATGATCGGCACTGGCCACGAATCCACTCATCCACGTAGCGCTCTCGTTCGTTACCCCCGCCCGCGGCGCATCATAGTTCACGCCGAATGGGGTGTCGATTCGCAGCAATTGGGCTCGGACCGACTGTGCCCGCCAAGATCGGGCGACCCGCGACGCACCGTCGGCGGGTCGATGACCCGCAAGCGCAAGAACAGGGCTCCGCCCAAATGAGACGGAGCCCCGCTGGATCGTTCTTCAATGTTTCAAATGCTTCGAGGAATCTATGCCCTGTTCCGCGACCTCCGCGCTCCGACACTCATCAGCGAAAGCCCCGCGATCATCATCGCGAAGCTGACCATCCCGAAAATGCATGGCCGCTTCGATGAAGTCGTACTCGTGGACTCATCGTCCTCCGCGGTCGTGGTGTCCGGCACGTCCTGGGCCGGCGCGGGCTCTCCCGGCAGTCCGGTCGTCCCCGCGGATCCCTCGGCTCCATCGGCGCCCGCCGGTCCCGGTTCTCCGGTCGCCCCGTCGGCACCGTCCAAACCGTCGCCGCCATCGGCGCCCGCGTCGCCGGGCGAACCGTCGTCGCCGGAATCACCCTTTTCGCCCTTCTCACCGGGTTCGCCGTCGGCCCCGGCCGACCCGGTCGAACCGCTGCCCGATGGACCCTGTGGTCCGGCGGGACCGGTTTCTCCGGGCGCTCCGTCCACGCCGTCCTCACCGTCTTCGCCGTCTTGGCCGTCCTCACCGTCATCCCCGGGCAACGGCACGGATTGCACGACGATGATCGGGGCATCGCACGTGGTCGTGTTGGTCGAGTCGGACGCCACGAATTGCACCATGGTCACACCGAGCGGCAGCGCGACCGGGTCGTCGATCGTTACCGACGTCGTGACCTCGACCGTACACTCGTCGTCCGCAATCGCCCCCGCGAGAAACGCCGCGATCTCGGTCGAGTTCGCGAAGTCCTCGGCGGACAGTTCCGTGGCCGTCGTGCTATTGACGTATGCCGGGAGGGGGCACACGATCGTCGGCGGGGTCACGTCGGTGCCGCCATCACTAACGAAGTCGTCATTCGGCGTACTCAGCGAACCGCTTGGATCGATGACGTGGCTGACGCTCACGGCGTATACCTCGAGGCAGCCGAGCTCCCCGAATTCGAACGCAAACACCATATCACTCTGATCGTCCGGCGTGCCCGGACCGAGCGGACGAATCACCTCGCCGCTGGTCAGCCCGACCGCATGCACCGTCCCCTGCAGCACGCTGGACGGGTCGATGGCCTCGGTGAACGTAACCAGCGCCGTGTTGTTGGTGGCCGGATCGAGCGTTTCGCTGACCGACTCGACGATGGCCGCGTTCCCGTCGGTCTCCGGCAAGGTGAAGGACTCGATCAGGGCTTCCAGCAGGATATCAAGGTCCGTGCAATCGACCGTACCGTCGTCGTTCAGATCGGCGCCCGCGTTGTAATTGTCGTCGCCGGGTTCATCCTCGTCGCAGAATTCCGCGCCCGGGACGCAAAGAAACTCATCGCCGTTTGCGTCATCACAATCCGCGCAGCCGCCGGGGCAATCAGCCCCCTGAACCTCGCCGCATTGGCAAAGCGAGAGACCGAGGATGAGCGAATCGTTGGCATCGACGGTGCCGCTCTGATCGATGTCACCTTGGAGCACCGTGAATTGAAAGACGGCCTGCCCGCCGGCAATGCCGTCGCCCGTTGGAAGCAGCGGATCAGACGGACTCGAGTCGAACGCCTCACCGTCAAGGGCTTCACCCAACGCGTTCGTGATCGAATAGTCCAGGAAAACAGTGATCCTGTCGCTGCTCACGGGCGCGAAGGAGATCGTCCAAACCTGCGCGGTCGATCCCGGCTCGGGATCGAGCGACGGCGGCGGATCGACAAGCCCACCGGTAATCGTGTGGGCCACCACCGCGCCCTCCGGAATCATTACGGGCATGTCAAACGTGATCTCGACCGACGTGAGATCCTCGTCGCCAGTGACCCAATCCCCCGGCGGCGGATTGAGGTCCATCACGCGCGGCGGAACCGCCAGACCACGCTGGGCGCCCGCTCCCAAGATCGCCGCGCTTGCGATTACCGCAACGCCGCACCGAAACCACACGAATCGTCGCCTACCCTCTGCTGTCGGCATCATTGCATCATCCATCGAGAGACCGCGAGAAACCCAAGGGGGTGAGCGCCTACGGAGCACTCGCCGCCTCGCAATACCCGTCGCGATCAAAGGTACAAAACACTCCGGCCCCCAAACCCGTCGCACGCGCGCGGGCAAGTGGACCGCCACCGATTCACGTTTGCTCAACCGGCCAACCGGCCAACCGGCTTGCCGGCGGCTTGCCGGTGGCTTGCCGGCCCTCGATTCGCCGTCGCGCGCTCCGATCGTCGCCGGCGGCGCGCGGCCGTCACTCCACCCCAAGCCATCCCCGCGGCAAGCAAGATCACTGTCGTCGGCTCGGGCACAACGGTCACCGTGTGATCGATCGTATCAAAAGTGACCTCGATGCCGGGCGCGTGGGACAACTGAGTCCCATTGCCAAAGCTGAATGTGAACAAACCCGACGCGTCTGGCGAGACGTCGAAGACGACCTGCGCGAGTATATCGTTGACACCGAGTACGGCGTCGATTGGTTCAAAGTCGATCGTAAATGCCTGGATAAACACGCCGCCGTCGCCCGGATCGGCGATGAAGGTGAGCGCGTCATTGAAGTGCGAGCCGCCGGCCAGAATCAGATTGTGATCCGGAAAGAAATTGGTCTCATCGAAGTTCGCCGTGACCTCGCCAGACGCGCCCGGCTCCGCCGCGACATCCACGTTCAGCGAGTATCCCGCCAGTCCGAGCGTCGGTTCACTGAGCCACACCAACATGGAAAACGTCTCTCCAGCGACGACCTCATCCGGAGCGGGCACGTAGCTCCCTTTCACGCCGGGCTCGCCCTCGAACACCTCGCCGACAAAGCTGAGTTGGTCCGCCGACGCGCTACCGATTCCAGAAAGGGCCAATGCTCCGGCGACGACGGCAGTTCGCACGCTTGCGGTCAATCGACACGACCCCATATCACCCTCCCTAGCTTGCTTCTTTTCCCGCCGGCAAGCCGGTTGGCCGGCGCCACACCGCAGCCGTGCCGCGCATCGACGCGCCAACCCGCCCGGGACGGCAGGATGCTACTGACCGGCGCGCGGCGTGTAAACAGATTCCCGCGAGAAACACCGCCGGCAAGCCGCCGACAAGCCGGTTGGCTGGCGCGCATCGGATCCTGGCGAGTGGCGAATGGGAAGTAGAGACCTGAACGGCATGCTTCAACTCGCACGGACATGGGAGCGTCGGCAAGCCGGTTGGGCGGCGGCAGGCCGGTTGGCCGGCGCGCGACCATGCCGAACCGGTTGCTCGCGTGGTCGTCCGCGACCCCCCGGGCGGGCGTCATAGGGAATTGCGCAATCTGGGCGTCAAAATGGCGATCATGGATAGCGACCGTGCCCGCCCTTGGCTGCCAGGCGGAAAAGCGATATTCCCGGGCCGGTGGGGGGCTAAGTGTAGGCAGGCAAAGTACTTACATCGACCCCAGCCGATGGCGGCTGGGCCACACGCCGAGGGCGACCGGACCCCTGACCGAGGGCGACCGGGGCACTGACCCAGGGCGACCGAGGCACTCGGCGCAACCTAACCGAAGATTCAAGCTCCGGTGGATTTACTTTTTTTGGCGGCACCCATCCACCGCGGGTTGACAGGGCGGCGGTCGGCACGTATGATAGCAGTTGCATCCCATGGAAAAGCAGCCATCGGAGCATTGCCGGGCACCGATGTCTGTTGGAAGGCGCGACGCGCGTCGCCACATCCACGCCTGAAGTCTTGAACAAGAAGTATTGAATGCAATTTGAAGATCTGCGGCTCCGCGAGCCGCTCCTCCGTGCCGTGCGCACGGCGCGTTACGCTAATCCCACGCCTATCCAGGCCCAAGCCATTCCGCCAATCCTTGCCGGTCGCGACGTACTCGGCTGTGCCCAAACGGGCACTGGCAAGACGGCGGCGTTTGCGCTGCCCGTCCTCCAGCTATTAAGCGACCGATCGACACAGGCGGCAACGCCGGCGCGCCGCCCCCGCACCTTGGTGCTGTGTCCGACGCGCGAACTCGCGCAACAGATTTACGAGAGCTTTCGCACCTACGGCCGGCACACCGACATACGGCAGGCTGTAGTCTTCGGCGGAGTAAACCAGAACCCGCAGGTCCGCACGCTGCGCGCCGGTGTGGATGTGCTCATCGCCACGCCCGGGCGCCTGCTCGACCTCATGGGGCAGGGTCTGGCCAGTGTCAAAGGCACCGAGATCCTGATTCTGGACGAAGCCGACCGCATGCTCGACATGGGCTTCCTGCCCGACTTGCGCCGGATCCTCACCGACGTGCCTCGTCGGCGTCAAACGCTGCTTTTCGCGGCGACCATGCCGACGGCGATTCGCAAGCTCGCGGACGACATCCTCCACGACCCGGTGCCGATTCAGGTGGCGCGCGTTTCGTCGCCCGCCCCATCGGTGGATCACTGGGTTTGTTACGTGGAGAAACCGGGGAAGCTCACGCTGTTGAAACGCCTGCTGGCGGACACGCCGCGCACACGGACGCTGGTGTTCACACGCACGAAGCACGGGGCGGACAAGGTGGTTCGCCACCTCGTAAGGGACGGTGTGAACGCCGCGGCGCTGCACGGCAACAAGAGCCAGGGCGCACGCACCCGTGCGTTGGCAGCGTTCAAGTCCGCGGAGACGCCTGTGCTCGTCGCGACCGACCTCGCGGCTCGCGGCCTGGACGTCGTGGACATCTCCCACGTCATCAACTTTGACCTTACGCCCGATCCGGAAACGTATGTACACCGCATCGGCCGCACAGGCCGGGCGGGAGCAACCGGCATCGCGATTTCGTTCTGCACCGCGGAGGAGC